>NZ_JADEXF010000102.1 GCF_015207245.1 Nostoc cf. edaphicum LEGE 07299 | reverse complement strand
GGAGACGCACTGCTGGATCGGGAAGGACGCTGGTTATGGGCGGGATACGGTTTCCGCTCGGAATTAGATTCTCACCCTTATCTAGCTAAATGGCTGGATATTGAGGTGCTATCTCTACGATTAATAGACGAACGTTTCTATCACCTAGATACCTGTTTTTGTCCTCTAGCAAATGGCTATTTGCTATACTATCCCGGCGCTTTTGATTCTTACTCCAACCGTTTAATTGAAATGCGAGTCGCATCAGAAAAGCGCATCGCAATTGAAGAAGCTGATGCAGTCAACTTCGCTTGTAATGCGGTGAATGTAGATAGCATCGTCATCATGAACAAGACGAGTGATGCTTTGAAAACCCGCCTTGCGAATGCAGGTTTCCAAGTGCTGGAAACGCCACTTACTGAATTTCTCAAAGCCGGTGGTGCAGCTAAATGCTTAACTTTGCGGGTAACAGAACCAGTTAGAGATGAAATTCATGCCAATGTCTCGGTAGAAAGCCGCGTCATTCGCATGGAAGGACATTTGTTAGATGCTGGCTTAATTAACCGCGCTTTGGATTTGATTATAGATGCCGGGGGAAGTTTCAAAGTCCTGAATTTCAACTTGGGAGAACAACGGCAAAGTACTTCAGCCGCCGAGGTGAGAGTATCAGCACCATCCCATGAGGTGATGGAAGAAATCATCTCCCGATTAATTGATTTGGGTGCTGTAGATTTACCCCATGATGAGCGAGATGCCAAACTGGAGCCGGTAATTCAAGATGGCGTTGCACCCGATGATTTCTACGTTAGTACCATTTATCCCACTGAAGTGCGAATTAACGGTCAGTGGGTGAAGGTTGAAAATCAACGGATGGATGGCGCGATCGCCATTACTCAAACTCCCACAGGTTTAGTGGCTCGGTGTAAAATACTCCGCGATTTAAAAGTTGGCGAACAGGTAATTGTGGATGTTTTAGGTATCCGCACCATCCGCAAAACTGAATCGCGGGAACTCCGCAGTACCCAAGAATTTAGCTTTATGTCGGCGGGAGTTTCCAGCGAACGGCGCGTGGAATTAGTCGTTGAGCAAGTAGCTTGGGAGTTGCGTAAAATCCGCGATGCTGGTGGTAAAGTAGTTGTCACGGCTGGGCCTGTGGTAATTCACACTGGTGGCGGCGAACACTTGGCGCAACTGATCCGCGAAGGATACGTGCAAGCTTTGCTGGGTGGCAATGCGATCGCAGTTCACGACATCGAGCAAAATATCATGGGCACTTCCTTGGGTGTAGACATGAAGCGGGGTGTCGCTGTGCATGGTGGACACCGCCATCACCTGAAGGTAATTAATAGTCTCCGCCGTTATGGCAGCATTCCCAAAGCTGTGGAGGCGGGAGCAATTAAAAGTGGCGTGATGTATGAATGCGTCCGCAATAATGTACCTTTTGTGCTTGCGGGTTCCATTCGGGATGACGGGCCTTTGCCTGATACCGTAATGGATTTGATTCAAGCACAGGAGCAATATGCCAAACACCTAGAAGGTGCAGAGATGATTTTAATGCTGTCATCGATGCTGCACTCCATTGGCGTGGGTAATATGACTCCGGCAGGGGTGAAAATGGTGTGTGTTGATATTAATCCAGCTGTGGTGACTAAGTTAAGCGATCGCGGTTCTGTAGAATCGGTGGGTGTGGTGACAGATGTGGGTTTGTTCCTCAGTCTGTTGATTCAGCAGTTGGATAAGTTGACAAGTCCTTATGTAAATAAGGTAGGTTAAGAGAACGAACCGCAGAGGCGCAGAGGACGCAGAGAAGGGGAGATGACAAGAGTAGCTTTCAGTGAATTGCAGGTTAGTTGGGTCAGTTTGATTGCTGATTTCTTGTTGGTAGGGATGGTTTTTGGCCCGCCTATCGCTCCCTTTTTGGCTGCGTCTGGAGTGTCTTTGCTTCCTGGGATTGCGGACATCATTTATTTCATGGGTAATCATGTCTGTCCGCAACCAGATATGGGGTTAGATTTAGCACCACCGTTTATTATGGCTGTGTGTATGCGCTGCTACGGGACTGTCATGGGTTTGCTGATTACTCGTCTGCTGTATGGGATAACTGGTGGTAAAGGATTTTACTGGTTGAGTCAGTATGGCTGGAGTGGTGTGGCGATCGCAAGTGTGCTGATGATGGCTTATCCTTTGGAATTGGCAGCAGAGGTTTTTGGTTTGTGGAGTTTTAATAACTATCTGGTTACGCCTTTTGGGTTGATTACAGGTTTGGCGTGGGGATTGTTTACCATGCCTATCTTACATGGGTGGCATGGTGCTAAAACTAGCTTGCATGAATTGTAGAATTAGAAACCGCACACCAGTCGCCTCTCTCACTCGCTAACATTTGTTTAAGATATAGCAAAAGCCTTGGTGATTAGGACACCAACAGGTGATAAAACTTAGACACAAAAAGACTTTTCACCCAGTCCCCAGTCCTCAGTTCCTTGCTATAACTCAATACAGTTCAGTTAAGCATTTCTACTCTTTCTTCTCTCTGTGTTCTCTGCGCCTCTGCGGTTCGTAAAAAAAGAGTTTTAGCCTTAAGTGAACCGTATTGTGCTATGACTAGCACTTATGTCTAATGTAGCCTTGGCATTCTAAGTAGCTAACTACTTGGTAAACACATTGCTCAATAGTAAATTGATGAGTCAAACAAATAACCTCTGGATTTAAAGGTTCTTCGTAAGGGTCAGATATGCCAGTAAAATGCTTGATTTGTCCCGTCTTGGCTTTGGCGTAAAGTCCCTTCACATCACGGGATTCACAAACTGCTAATGGTGCTTGAACGTAAACTTCTACAAAATTGGTGGTTGTTTGTCTCAATTCCTCTCGAATTTCCCGATAGGGGCTGATTGCAGCAACGATCGCTATCACCCCATTTCGACTGAGCAAGTTGGCAACAAAACCAATCCGCCGGACATTGATATCTCTATCTTCTTTACTAAATCCTAGTCCTTGAGATAAATGGGTGCGAACGACATCACCATCAAGTAATTCTACCAGGCAATCTCGTTTTTGTAGTTCTTGGGCAACAGATGAGGCGATCGTTGTTTTACCCGCGCCACTTAACCCTGTTAGCCAGAGAATTAGACCTTGATGGTTCATAACTCGCTTTTTCTTCATCTGTGGAAGAGTGCGATCGCACTTTACATGATTTGTGGCAGCGATCGCACATCTAAAATCTGATAATCTTTCCTAGCTCATGATGCGACTAATTTTTTGCGGCTAGGACGCTTGTATTCTGATTTTTTCTTCAATCCTACCGCTTGAGCTTGATCACTATCTAATCCATATTGTCCGCGCACAACTTCTTTCATCGCTAATACCGCATTGTGAAATTCCCATTCTGCTAATCGTGCAGCATCAGCAGCAGCACGGTATAAAGCTAGTTTCTCGGTTTCGGCTTGTTGCTGAGTTAACATAGCTTGATAAGCTTGCTGTAAGTTGGTAGCAGAGGCATCAGCACGGGTTGTTTCATAAGTGGCGATCGTTTGCAAGCCGTGCCATGAATTAACATCTTCACTAATTAATTGAGGGCGCAAACGGCGTGTTGTATTTTGGGTAGGCATATCAGCATACTGTTGTAATGTACATATTTAATGTACCCATTGCAACCATAAAGCTATCAGTAAGGTGAAGTTTTTAGATAAAACAAGGTTAAAGAAAGGGTAAGCTGATTTTTGCTTTTTCTATGCAACAAAGGTGCAAGCTAATACATCAAATATGCAAGTCGATGCAACTAAGATGTAAGCCAATGCATCAAAAGTGCAAGTCGATGCAACAAAGGCGCTCTTCGATGCATCAAAGGTGCAGGACGATGCATCAAAGGTGCAAATTAATGTATTTAGCCAATTTGTAGGGTGAGCAAACATTTGCCCACCCAATAAACTTAAACAGAGATAAAATCGTTCTGCGTCAGCATGGTGATATCAAAAGCAGTCAGTATTGCTAAAGTTTGATTGCCTAAACGAATCGCATCACCAATCAGCTAAAAAGGCAGTAATCCTAGATTGTGATGAAATCACCAGCCGTGAGGGTCGTGGTATCAATACCCGTCAGAGTTGCCAGGAGTTCATTGGTGCTGGTAACAAAGATGTTGCTGCCAGAGAAAGACAGTTGACCAAAGGTTAAACCGCCGGACAGACCAATGTAATCAAGTCCATCGTTAAAGTCAGTAATCGTATCGGTGCCGTCTAGGGCGGCGAAGATAAAAGTATCAGAAGCACTGCCACCAGTTAAAATGTCGTTGCCAGTACCGCCAGTCAGGTCATCTGCGCCGTTACCGCCATTGAGGATGTCATTGCCGGCACCGCCATTGAGAAAGTCTTTACCACCGCCACTGTTATCGCTTTCTTCCCCTAGCAGGAGGTCATTGCCATCGCCACCATTGAGGATATCCCCTTGATTACCGCCGACAAGAGTGTCATCACCTCCTAAGCCGTTGAGGGTGTCAGCGCTATTGCCTCCTTCAATGGAGTCATTGCCTGCTGCGCCACTTAGGCTATCAGCACCATTACCGCCTACAATTACTGTGTTGCCACCGACAGCCACAGTCACCGTAGCAGTATTCGTGAGGCTGCCATCGCTAAGGGTATCGTTAACTAACAAGGTACTTGCCGAGATGGTCACGGCAGTGTTATTAGCATCGCCGCTGATGCTGTGATTGTTACCGACGATGGTGATATTGCTGTTCTCCAGGGTTTTCACTACCTCGATGACACGGACATCAGTATCAGTGGTAATCGTGTCATCCCCTGCTAGTTGGTTAGCTTGGAGGATTGCATAACTGCGGGTGCTTGTAGTAGTCCCAGTGCCGTCATCAGTAGTTTGGTTAACAATAGAGCTTGTCATTTAATTTTTTCCTGTTATGTTGTTTTAAGCGCGTTTGATTAAATAGGCTTTATGGACGAAAAGGCGATCGCATTTTTTTTGTTCTCAAATGTGATCGCATCACCAATCAGCTAGTGAAGCCAAGGCTTACAAACTGGGTTTGCAAGCCTTGGTACAAAGTCCGGTGAGCAGATAATCTCTAATTTGGGTACAGTTAAAGGTGACATGAGGTTACTGCAAGTGTAATGGATTGTACAGCGATCGCCTTAATTGCCGCATCGAACAAAGATCCTAGTTTGGACTAGGATCTTTGTTCTATATAATTAATACTTATGTTAAATGATGAGAGTGGCGATTGCTTCTACTTCATAAAGACTGAGCAAGGCTAATTTTTACAACTTTAATGCAATAAAGGTGCAAGTCGATGAAACTAAGTACACCTCACTATAAAAATTACGATTGCACTAAATCCCTGGTTTTAGCTGTTTATGCTATTGGGGTGAACAATAGTAATTCCTTCAATTTCTACAAAATCTTTTGGGTTTAAGGTCAGAATATGGCTGATGTTATGAGTAAGCACTACTGCTTGTATGCGTAAATCGTGAGTGCGTTTCCCTGAAATCTTGTGAGTTGTAGCAAGGCTAAACCAAAGGCAAAAGACATCTGGTGTTTCTTCTAGCCACTCAAACTGATTTATGAGCATTTGCACCGTTCGTTCGGTTTCTTCTGGTGTCCATCCAAATCCATTTACAGCTACAGGACGGGTGGCTACAACCCAAAATTCAATTAAAACTTGAGATGTAATAAAACATTGATGGTTATTAGATATTAGATACCTGATTGTGCGATCGACAAGATTATAATCGGGTGAAGCTATATCGCTGGAGCGTAAAAGGATATTGGTATCTAATAAATAATCGGTCATACTTCATCATCGTAGATATTTTCTCGACGCAGAGCTTCATCAGAAAGGTTGGCATAGCTTTTTGGTGCTGTATCTATCCACTCTTGCCAAAGTAATAATCTCTGTGATGATGTTTGAGGTTTATTACTTAGTAACGTTAAATGCTTGTTACTCAGCTTTTCTTGAAAAAGTTTTTGCTCTTCGGGAGAGAGATTTAGTACCACTTCTACAAGGGAATTAACAAGTTGTACATTCATAGTTGTGTATACCAATTCACCGAGTCAATCTATGCGATGAGCTTTTGCCCTGCCCTTATGTCACTTTACTATAATACTGGTTATTGCCTCTGCCAATCCCCTCAGTGACCGCATCGTACAAAGATCCAAGTTTTGACTAGGATCTTTGTCCTATATAATTAATACTTATGTAAAGTGATGAGAGTAGCGATACCTAAGGTGGGCTACGCCAACGTCTCTACTCCATAAAGACTGAGCAAGGCTAATTTTTGCAATGCTCATGCATCAAAGGTGCAAGTCGATGCAACAAAATTGCGTGTCGGTGCAACAAAGGTGCAAGTCGATACAACTTTCTTGCAAGTCGATGCATCAAAGGTGCAAGCCAATACAACAAAATTACTCTTTAATACAACAAAGTTGTAAGCCAATGCAATAAAGGTGCAAATCAAAGCATTTAGGCAATTTGTAGAGTGGGCAAACATTTGCCCACCCAACACACTTAAATACAAGTCAAGTTACTCTGTGTCAGCACCAGTACCACCAGTCAGGTTAATTGGCTTTGATTTGTTGCCCTGAAAAATTGAATGTTCCTACAGGCGGGACATTATCTAATAACAGATTTAGTTACTTTATTAAGTATTCTCAACCAAACATTGTGTAGAGATATTGCGATACAACAATGCAACATTTCTACTGAATCGTATTGGCGCATAAGCTTCTGCACCTATGCGCTTTGATCGCAAAGGCAAGGCGATCGCCACCGCAAAGGGCGGGTACGCCTCGATGCAAGTAAGTTGCAGACCGATGCAAGTAAGTTGCAAGTCGATGCAACTAAGGTGCAGCCTGATAGGAAAGGGAAAAATTCAAAGTTTCATTAACTCATAGCTTCTACTACCTGCAACTACGGCAATGCAAGTCGGATGTGTTTAATAATCCTAAAACTCGTTGGTGCAAAAAGTTGCAGTGCTAGCGATCGCCAGTACTGTATGTAGATACTAGCGATCTGTTTCTTATCGCTGTGGTCTTATACTAGCTGTACTTACTTCCACTTTCTGCACTCCTTCAACGATTTGGTAAAGTTTGTGTTCAAATTTCTGCATACATGACGACCAATCAAATTCGAGTATAGAGGGGCGAGCGTGCCGAGTCATATCTGCTTTCAAATCGGGATTTTCCAGAATCGCAATTACCTTTTGGGCAAAGTCTGTGGGGTTGTTAGGTTGGGCAAGGAAGCCATTACGACCAGGAAAAACCTGTTCTGAAGTTGATGGTGCAACAACAGCAACCAGAGGAGTTCCAGACGCTAACGCTTCGTTATTTGTAGTGCAGAAGTTCTCGGTGACAGAAGGGTTGATAAAAACATCCGCTCTGGCAAACCAACCTAGAAGTTCTGTACCGTGAGACTCACCCCATACAGTAATACCCGATCCAAACTTTTTAGCACGCTCACGGATCTCTTCATCTAGCGGGCCACTACCAACAATTACCAGATGGACATCAGGAATTTTAGCAGCTATGACTGGAAAGATATCAAGCAATTGGTTGACATTCTTTTCCGGTGTGATGCGTCCGACAAACAACAGAGTTGGTCGGTTATCGTTAGGAATTGGGTTGTAACAAATATTTCGCGGGTGAAATTTTTCGCAATCGATACCTTGATAGGCGACGTATTCAGCGCGTTGGCATTTCAGTTCTTCGTATTTAGTCAGTTGTTCTTTAGAAGAGAAGTAATTGAAGTCATAAGACTCACTAAACTGCTTGACTAAAACGGGAACGATGGGGCGAACTAAATTGAAGAATCGGTCTCCAAAGTAATATTTGATATACGCAACGATATCTGTATGGAAGAGTGATATTATTGGCGTGCCTGTTCGTTTTGCGTATTGAGTGCCGATAGGGCGACCATAACCTTGCAAGAAAAATGAGTACAAACCTCTCATTTGGGCTGCTTCTTCAACCACGATAATATCGGGCTTGAATTTCTCCAGCAGCTTGGTATCGCTCCAATGCCGATAGTTCAACGGTTGAGGAAGAGACTTGTAAAATACCAGCGGTTCTGTGGGAAATGCGTAAGCAGAGAAATTAGGAAAAGATTGAATTTCTTCTAAACCTGGCATGGGGCGATCGCCAACATTTTTGGGATAGCGATCGTTGATTTGCGGATGGATTAAAAAAACCTCATGTCCCTGCTCTAGCAACCAACGAACTCGTTGGTGTACTGCAACGGAAACGCCAGTTAAAAAAGGAGCGTACAACCCTGTAAACAGTGCAATGCGAAGTTTTTGCTTAGTCATAATAAAGGGGAATATTTCAGAAAATTGCTGGTTTTTAACTTAGGATTTACGC
>NZ_JADEXF010000101.1 GCF_015207245.1 Nostoc cf. edaphicum LEGE 07299 | reverse complement strand
GAACTATTAATTATTGATCAATTCCCAATGCCCAATGCCCCATGACTAATGACTAATGACAAATAACTAATGACTAATGACAAATTTATTATGAATAAAATTGCTTATCTTCAATGTCCGACAGGAATTTCTGGTGATATGTGCCTGGGTGCTTTGGTAAGTTTGGGTGTTTCTGTGGAGTATTTAATTGAAAAACTTAATGGGTTGGGTATTGAACAGGAATATCAGTTAAGGGCAGAACTTGTCCAACGGAATGGTCAACAGGCAACTAAAGTCCATGTGGATTTAGTACACGATCGCGAACACAGTCACCATCACACACGCCACTTGCCAGAAATAGAGCAGATGATTCTCAAAGCGGGGTTGCCATCAAGGGCAGAAGCTTGGAGTTTAGCGGTATTTCGACAGCTAGCGGTGGCAGAAGGGGCGGTGCATGGAATTTCACCTGAAAAAGTTCATTTTCATGAGGTTGGTGCTATAGATGCGATCGTAGATATTGTGGGTACTTGCCTGGGGTTGGATTGGTTGGGGATTGCCAGCAATGATGAAGGATTGCCCCTACTTTACTGCTCGGCGTTTCCGACTGGTGGCGGCACTGTTCGGGCTGCACATGGTCAGATGGCAGTACCAGTCCCAGCGGTATTAAAGCTGTGGGAAATGCGGGGTTGTCCAGTTTATAGCAATGGTATTGACAGAGAATTAGTAACGCCAACAGGAGCCGCGATCGCCACTACTTTGGTAAGAGATTTTGGTTCACCACCTGCGATCGCTATCAAGCAGATAGGACTGGGAGCGGGAACCATAAATTTACCCATTCCCAATATTTTACGCCTTTGGTTGGGTGAAAGCGCAAGTTTACAGTCAAATTTCAGTGATTCTGAAGAAACTAGCTCAAATTTGGAAACCATCTCTATATTAGAAACCCAAATTGATGATTTAAGTCCACAAGCGATTGGCTATACGTTTGAGGCGTTGTTTGCTGCTGGTGCGCTGGATGTTTTTACCCAAACGATCGGTATGAAAAAGTCCCGTCCGGGGATTTTGTTGACTGTGATTTGTCATCCAGAAAATTTACTCAGTTGTGAAGCTGTCATATTCCGCGAAACTACAACTTTAGGCATTCGGCGAACAACTCAGCAACGCGCCATTTTACAACGGGAAATTCAACAAGTAGAAACGGAATATGGCAAGGTGCGCGTCAAGATAGCATGGAAAGGGCAATCACCAGAAAAAGTTATTGCAAATGTGCAGCCAGAATATGAAGATTGTGCAGACTTAGCCCGAAAGCATAATATTCCCTGGCGCGAAATTCAGCGGTTGGCGCTACAGCGTTGGTATTTGGTCAATGCCTGATTTAATTCCTCGTTTCTCGTTCCCAGTCGGAGACTGGGAACGAGGAATTTGACTAAGTTAGAGCTTTCATCAAATATTGTGTCAATGTAAACGCATCTACACCTAATTCGGTACGCTCTTGGGCTGCTAAAATAGCTGCTTGCGAATGCCACCAAGCGGCAGTTGCCACAATCTCTTCTACGGGAATCTGTTTAGTGGCTGCTTGCGCTAAAAGTCCACCCAGTAGCCCAGTTAACACGTCGCCGCTACCGCCACGCGCTAAGGCGGGTGTGCTTTTAGGAACGATCCAAACAGCACCTTGAGGGTTTGCGATCGCAGTTCTTGCCCCTTTTAACAACACTACTGCGCCACTTTGCGCGGCTGCTTCTTGTACTGCTTTCACTCTGTCATGTTTGGCATCGGCGACATCAGGAAACAATCGCTCAAATTCGCCAGTGTGGGGAGTGAGTACGGTTACTGCTTGGCGTTTTTTTAATGTAGCGATCGCTCCCATTTGTGCCAAGATATTTAAACCATCGGCATCGAGCAGCAGAGGGCGATCGCTGTTGATCGCTTCTTGTACAATGGGAGTAGCATCTCGTGTTAAACCGGGGCCACAAGCGATCGCATTAAAGGAACTTAAATCGGTGTTTTGTGGTAATTGTAAGTGGGCGATGGCTCCGCCAACACCTTCGGTGAACGCTCCACTTTCCGTCTCTGGACAACCGACAATTAACGCTTCTGGCAAGTGTGACACCAAAAGAGATTTCAAGGATTCAGGTACGGCAATCGAAAGCATCCCGACACCACTAGCCCTAGCACCCAAACCAGTTAAAATTGCCCCACCTGCATAGCGCCGCGAACCGCAAATCAGCAGTAAATGTCCTTCCTTATATTTGTGAGTAACTGCTGGACGGGGTAAAGGTAAAGTAGCAAGTGCCTTTGCTCGTGTAATAAGTTTAATTTTAGGTGCATCTTTGAGAACAGCTTGCACATCAGCTAAAGGAATATCGAAATCGATTAACTCAGCTTTACCAAGATATTCCAACGCTCGATCTTGGAAGAAAGCGAGTTTCCATAAACCTAAGCAAAATGTGTGAGTGGCGCGAATGGCGGTTCCCAATACTTCGCCTGTGTCGGTATGTAAACCTGAAGGTAAATCGATACTATAAATCGGTATAGATAATTCATTTAGCTGATTAATTGCAGAGGCAATGGGATCGGTCAGGTTTCTTTCTAAACCAAACCCAAACAAGCCATCAATCAACAAATCAGAATCTGGCAGTTGTTCAATTGTTTGATAAATTGGAATGCCCAAACTCTGGGCATATTGCAAGTGCTGCGAAGTTAATTCTTTAAGTTTAGAAAAAGGAGAATAAATCCAAACCTGATACACGCGAAAGTATAATTCACGGGCTACGACTAAAGCATCGCCACCATTATGACCGGGGCCGACAAGAATTCCTACACGAGATCCCCTTAACAAAGGGGTGTTTGAAAGAATCTCTGGAATGCGACGAGCAATTAATCCCGCCACCTTTTCCATCAAAGCAACTACAGGCATTCCCGCTGCAAAGATCCGCTTTTCAATATCGCGCATCTGTCCAGCAGTCACTACCATTTGCGAAATTTGTTCTTGCCTATCTTGCATTAGTCCTGAGTGGTGAGTTATGAGTTTCAGGGTAACTGAAAGTTTAGCAAAATTGACTCATATTCCACTCAAAAAAGTTACAAACCGATTTCCACGTCTTCAAGGATGCCAAGTGCGTCGGGGATAAGGACAAAATCTGGATTAACCCCCATAGCTTTGTACAAAAACTACTCTCCATGAATAAAACTCAAGGTAATGTAGAACCGAGAAAACAAGGTGGGCAAAGCAAGTTTCACTAACTCATGTATTTGCTCAGGTGTTGGAACTTGCAGTAAATAGCACCAAATGCGGCTTTACCATTAGCATTCAAAATATTGGAACCACGCCTGATCGCATTCATCGGAGCAACAAGAATCTTTCCCTTGGTTTGCCCAAAAGTTTCAATATCTGTACGATTGAGCGCAACCTTATCAGGTGGTTTGACAAATTTCGCTAGCTCATCAAAGTCATCTTCTGTGTAAGTATCTGTATTGTCAGGGACTAGGTGATAAACAAAGTCCTGCATACTTCACCAGCAATTGCGAATTTCGTTTGCTGCCCAACGAGCTTGATCGTAGGAGTTGACTAGTAAAAGAAGGCGATCGCGATCGCTTCTCTCGCTTGCTGTTCTGGCATCAAAACAGCGTAGGCATTACCAACGTGAAAACTAGCAAATCTGAAAATAGAAGGTTTCAGAGATAGTCAGCAAATTATAACCACATTGACTACTAAAGTCAATAAGCGGCGAAAAGTTACATTTTTGACAAAATTTAGTTCAGATGTATTATTATCTATAGTTCAAACGTATTACCACTGAGTTATGACTGATTCTCCGCCAAGATCCTGGTTTGATTCCAAGACAATCTATGAACAAATCCAATACTACTTCCCAAAGTGCCAATCAAAAATACGTATTGCATCTGGCTATTTTACTGTAAACGGCTGGGATCAGATTCGGAATGTTGTAAAAGGAAAGTATGTTGATCTGTTGGTTGGAATTAACGAACGAACTCAAAGACAAGACGAAAGACACGCACAGCACCTTCTAATCCAAGAAATCAAGAAAGATTTAGCAACAGGATCATCACCAGGTAATCGCCGTCAAGCTGTAGCAGATTTAGTTGATAAAATTCGGACGGGTCAATTTCGGATTGTTGATGCACGCGCTAGGAAACATCATGCAAAACTTTACTTTGTTGACTGTAAGGTTGCATCATTACCTCAGCCAATTTAACTAAACATGGCTTAATGCAACAGGTTGAAGCTGGTAATCCACTGAGTCGGAAGAAAGAAATTGTAAAACTTGTCAAGAAATTTGATGGATATTTTGCTGAAGCAATAGATTTAACTCAGAGGCTACTTAAAGCTCTTGAAGATTGGTTGAAACTTGCTTCTCCGTGGGATATTTACCTCAAAACCTTACTTGCTTTTGAGGATGTAGAAATTGATAACAGATATACTCCGCCAACGAATTATCAAAGAGCAATGATTGCTGAAGCTTTACAGAAAATAAGCGATCACAGCGGAGTCATGTTGGTTGCTTCAACAGGACTTGGAAAGACCGTTGTTGCTACTCACCTCGCCTTGAAACTTTTTAGAGCAGATAAAATTATACATGTAATGATTATTGGTCCCAAATTAGTAAAAAGGCAATGGAAGTCTGAATTTATGGATGCGGGTATCCCTCAGACCTATATCGGCTATCAAGCTTTAGATAAAGAAGATCCAAGCCATGATCGTAATCTTGAACACTTTATCGAAATAGAAGAAAAAATAAATAAGCAATGGCTCATTATTATTGATGAATGCCATCTATTCCGAAATTGCCATGATAGTGCAGAAGGTCCTAGAAGGCGCTCATTCCAAAGATTGATTTCACGAATTAAAGAAAGTGGCTGCAAAGTCTTACTTCTTACTGGTTCACCTTATTCTAAAGATATTAGGAATCTCAATCACCAAATTTTGCTTCTACCTCACACTGCGGAAATTGAAACTTTTTCGGATAAACAAAACAAGAAAAATTTCAATTGGCATACAGATAGTATAAAAGGATTTATTAACTTGCCTGTTGTGTCTCAATTAACTACACCTTATGTTGCACAACAGTATGGACAGAAGCTGGAGAATGGCGTATTAATTGAGTTTGGACAGCAAAAGCGATATATTCCGCTTGTCAAGTTATATCGAGTTAATTTCCATCTATTCATGGAAAGCGAAATCTCTCAAGTTTTTAGGGATGGTTGCTTTACCGTTACAGATCCTCCAGAGTCACGCAAGTTTATAGAAACGCAAGCAGAAGTTGCCTGGGCCAGTTCACCGTGGGCACTTCGTGAAATTATCAAAAAAGTTATAAATACCCCAGGCAAGCGAAACTTGTCATATGATTTTGAGTTTGAAATGTCTCAATCTCAGCGCCGTGAAATATTAGAGCCGCTCCTAAGTCGATTAAACCAAATGCAGTTTACTGATGATCAGAAGCTTGCATCTCTATGTAGCTTTCTCCAAGAAGTTCACTCTAATAATAAAAAAGTTATCATTTTTTGTGAGCGTCGTGCAACAGTGGTTTATTTGGTGAGAGCCGTTAATGCTTTACTTCTCTATCTGAGAGTATTTGGCACAATCAAGCGCACAAGTAAGCAAGGAAAAAGTCAATACGTACCTAAAAGTGAGCGAGAGATTTTACAAGCAATTAAAAAGTTTGCCCCAGTCGCAAACCGAGCCGAAGGAAAGTACGAAGAGACTTACGATGTTTTTATTTCAACTGATGCTCATGGTGTTGGCATTAATTTACAAGATGCACCTGTAGTTATCAATTACGATCTAGCTTGGACAGCAATTGAGCCTACACAAAGAGCAGGTCGTGTTCTAAGACCCTGGATTGAACCGCGCACTGTAGAGCTTTACACTTTTGTTCCACCGCTAGAAGGTGATGCTTTACGAGATTTAGGCATTGCAAAACGTTATAGTAACCTGGCAAATCGCCACAGTCAATCTCAAGAAATTATGGAGCTTCCTGTTCTCTCTATAAATGAAAAAGAAGAAGTTAATTTTTTCAACAATGCATCCAAAGTAACAATTCAATCAGGTGTACTTGATTTAGAGGCTTTAGTCGATGATAATATATCGCCATTTTATCACCATGTATCTAAGCTATATAATAACCGCGACTACGCCCGTAATATTCGTGACGATATTATTAGTGCAAAAATTTATTCAGGGCGAACAATTTTGATTTATGTCTTGTTTAAACACGAAGATGAATACAAATGGGCTGTTTATGAACCTAAGTCAAAAAGCTTGCGGAACATATTACGTAATCAATTACTTGATTTGCTTGAATGTGAGGAACATACTGAGCGTGCCCTTGTTAATGCTGATGAAATTGAAGAACTTAGCTATGCTTGCATAAAAGAGTGGTCTAAACAAAATAATGCTAATTTAGATGATGTTGTTAGAGAATGTGCAATGTATCTCAAACCAGCACATCAACCTGATGATGTTGAAAGTTTAGCTAGATACTAGTACGTTATATCATACTAGCTAGAAGTGCCACCTGCTGAGTTGTTTAGATCCTCACAAGAGGATCAACTGGATACACCTGAAGCGATCGCTATTCAATTACGGGCTGACAAAAATCTTGATCCGGCGATCGCTAATGCTTTAGCATCTTTAGTTAAAGCAGCATATCGCGATCTGTCTCAAAATGATGGCGAATTAAAGCAAGATCCCTAAAGATATGTCACTAATTCAAAGTCTATCGTCTGAATTTAGGCAACACTGTGAAGCGATCACTACTGAACAACGAAGCTTACTTCGAGTGCGATTGTTTGAGCCATTACCCGCAGACACTCTAGAAGCAAAGTTAGGAGCAACACTTTTTACACCCGATCGGATTCCAAATTTAGAGTCAGAGCAAGTAGCAGTATTACTTGCTAGCGATGGATGGTCAGGATCAATTGTAGGCGATCGCACACGCTGGATTACAAAGCTATGGTGCAATTTCGCAGCAATGTGACTAATGTGCCTGTGAAATGCTTATAAGGTTTCAAGACAGATAATTATAGGAAAATCCCAAAAGGGCTGAAAAAAGTTTCTTCTCCTACTCCTCACTTGCTTTTTCAAGCTAGTAGTAAAAAAGTATTGCGATCACTTTGGCTGAAAGCTAGATAACATTAGATTCGGCGGGTTTACTGTTCGGGAGTGCCAAAATGTCTAAACAGCTGGGTCAAAAAATTGCACCTACACCGATATCAAATGATATCAGTGTAGTGGATTTGATCGATCAATACTTCACCGCTTACAACTCAGCGCGGTTGCGGGAAATCTGCCAACTACTGAGTCGCGATGTACTAACCGAAAATGTCACGGTGGGAGTTAGCCTTTCCGGTGCGATGACGCCAGCAGGATTTGGGGTTTCAGCGCTTGCACCCTTAATTCGCAACGGCTTTATTGACTGGATGATTAGCACTGGTGCAAATCTTTATCACGATATGCACTACGGTTTGGGTTTTGAACTCTTTGCTGGTAATCCGTTTTTGGATGATGTGAAACTGCGCCAAGAAGGCACAATCCGCATTTATGACATTATTTTTGGTTACGATGTGCTGCTAGAAACTGATGCGTTTATCCGCAAGATTCTCCAAGGAGAAGCGTTTCAGAAGCGAATGGGAACGGCTGAGTTTCACCATTTATTAGGTAAATATGTCCGAGAAGTAGAAAAGCAATTGGGTGTGCAGCATTCTTGCTTGCTAGCTACAGCTTATGAATATGGCGTACCGATTTATACGTCTTCTCCAGGCGATAGCTCAATTGGAATGAACGTGGCGGCTTTAGCATTAGAAGGTTCGCAGCTGGTGATTGATCCATCAATTGACGTGAATGAGACAGCCGCGATCGCATATAATGCCCGTGAATCAGGAGGCAAAAGTGCGGCTGTAATTCTTGGTGGCGGTAGTCCTAAAAACTTTTTGCTACAAACCCAACCGCAACTTCACGAGGTTCTGGGATTGGAAGAACGAGGACACGATTACTTTGTGCAATTTACCGATGCGCGTCCAGATACAGGCGGTTTATCTGGAGCAACCCCATCGGAAGCTGTCAGCTGGGGTAAAATTGACCCGGATGAGTTACCTAACACAATCGTTTGTTATACCGATAGCACGATCGCTCTACCACTCGTGACAGCGTATGTTCTTAACAAATGCCAACCTCGTCCCCTAAAGCGTATATACGACAGGCGAGAAGCCATTTTAGATAAACTGCAAAAAGATTATCTAGCAGCCAAAACCCAACCATCAGATCAAGTTCCAGCAGCAGTTGCTGAAAGTGCTTCACAGCAAACAGCAACTTATCCCTGTGGACGGCTGATTCCGAATACTCACTAGGGGAT
>NZ_JADEXF010000100.1 GCF_015207245.1 Nostoc cf. edaphicum LEGE 07299 | reverse complement strand
CAGACATGCTCAACAAAAGAGGAATAAAAATTCTAACAGAGCTTCTGGATTTGAAAGATGTAAAAGTTATATCACAGCGTCTTCATGCGGGGATTGGAATTGTTTTACAAACCGAATCAATTAAATCATATAGTATTTGTCCTTACTGTGGCATAAAAAGTCAGAAATTGCATCAAAATCATCGACACATTGTTAAAGATTTACCATTCGGAGATAAATCTGTTTTTTTAGAAATTAATAGACGACAATTCAAATGTGAAAAATGTAGAAAACCCTTCAGTGAACACCTAGATTTTGTTAGAAATAAAAGAACTTATACAAAACGACTTGCACAGAAAACAATACAAGAAGTATTAAATTCGGACATACATAGTGTGGCTTCTATTGGTCTAGTGACAACAGATGAAATAGAAAGAATGTTGAAAGACGCATCTGAAGATAACGGTGATTTAAAACCTGAAGGCTTAAAAAGACTTGGAATTGATGAGATAGCTCTAGTGAAAGGAAAGGGAAATTACTGTGCTGTATTAATAGATTTAGATACGTCTAAGCTGCTGGCAATTTTAAGCGAACGTACTCAAGAGATAATCAAGAAAACCCTTATAGGGTGGGGAACTGAAGTTTTAGATCAAATAGAGGAAGTCAGCATAGATTTATGGAAAGGATATAAAAATTTAGTTGCAGAATTAATGCCTAAAGCTCAAGTAGTTGCAGATAGATTTCACGTTATGGTTCAGATAAATAAGGAATTAGATACCCAGAGAAAACAAGAAAAGCGGAATGTAGAACAGTTAATAAAGAAAGCAAAAACATCATCAAAAAAGGCAGAGTATGAAAAAACATTAGCAGGAATTAATAAAAGTAAATACGTTCTACTTAAAAACGAGTCAGATTTGAATGAGGAGCAAAAAACTAAGCTGATTCAAGTCAAAGAGGTGTCTTCTCTTCTGAAAGTAATGCATGAATTAAAAGAGAAAATTAGAACAATTTTTAATAAAACTAATAACTGGTATACAGCAGTCTTTAAACTGGGTATTTGGCTTTCAAAAGCTAAACAATATTTTCCCAATAGCAACAATACTTTTATCCGTTGGTTTGATGAGATAATCGCTTATTTTGATAATAGGACGACTAGTGGTGCCGTTGAAGGGATCAATAACAAACTCAAACTAATTAAGCGCTCGGCTTATGGGTTTAGAAATTTTGAAAACTTCCGAGTAAGATGCTTATTAAGCTGGCATTTTAATTGATAGTTTAGCATAACAAGTACTGAAGAACCTAATTTTTTAATAATTCAAAAACTGTATTTAGGTTCTTTTCCTGATATTGTTGTGCAAGTTTGAAAGCTAGATTACTTGCTTCTTGGAATTTATGAGATTTTATTGATAATTCATTAGCCGCTTCAGCTTCAGCTGCCAAATGAGTTATTTGTACAAACATTGAAGTGGCTGGAGATTGGGAACTAATACGTTCTTCCAATCTGTGTCTAGTTTGAATAACTAGGTCTTGAAGCTCATTTATGTCAATAGTTTCTAACAAATCTTTGTTAAAAACACCCTTTGGATTTGTAAGATAAGGCGTTTTCATGATTTACCTATCCTTAAAACAGGAGCCGCAACGATCACCATATTTTTCATCCTAATGCAAAGGCGCAAAGAAAAACTCTGCGCCTCTAGATGAACTTAACCTATAAACTTCTGAACACCAACTACTTCAACCTGCTGCACCTCTGGCAACAAACGCTTCACGCTTTGCTTAACAAATCCCTGCAAAAAACCAATCTGCTGATTTTGCTGAAATACTTTTTGCAAGGTTTGCCGCAAATTCTCCAAATTCAAACCAGTTCCAGAATCTATCGCTATTTCTTGCTGTTGGAAATACTCAACTAGACTTAACCCTGCGACTCTAGTCAGATAAGCTGCACTTACTCCTTGCACTACGCCACCAGCAACAAAGGTAACGGCATTACTTTTCAGAACAGTACTAATAGCCTTTGTAGAAAGTTCAACTAAACCCAATTTCAGCATTAAACTTCCCATTGTTCCAGCTACGGTTTGTGCCTGTTCTAGGGAAAATTTTTGCTGATAGATATTACCCAAATCCATTACCATTTGAGCATTAATTGCCGCAGTTGCCAGAATATCAAAGGCTGGTACTGGGTTAGCAAAGGCAGCAGCAGCAGCTATCCACTGATATTGTTCAATAATTGGGGTGGCGCGATCGCGTCTGGTTCCATTCAAGCAGTTTTTCGCCTCAGCTTTCAACAACCCGGCTTTTCTCATGGTTGTCACCCAAACTAGCCGTTGTCCTTGCTGCGCCAAAACTTCACCCAACTGTTGAGTTAACTGCTGGATATCTGCTGCTGGTTGCTCCATCCACTCTTGCACAGAACCATCAGCCTCATGCTTTCGGACTTTGATGGCAATGGGAGAGGCCGCAGTTGCAACTACATTTCCCTGCATCCGCTGTTTTAATGACAGCAAGATGTTGGCACTTTCATCGGTTAAATACTGGTCTTGTTTGTTGAAAACCAGCATATTAGGTTGATTTGCTGCCTTTAGCTGCTGTAAGGTTTGAAATTCTGAGTCTGTCAAATCACCGTTTGTCAGAAATAGAACAAAATCAGATTTTGCTACTTCTGCCAAAATGGCCGCATCTGAATTTTCACCCACTTCTTTAAATAAAGGTGCCGTCTCTTGTAGAGACACGAAATTTTGTGTCTCTAGATTTTGTAACACTTGAATTAAAGTGCTTTTACCGACGGATTTACCGCCAGTCACAGCTACTTTAATTTTTTGTCTGTCTAATTCCAGCAACAATTGGGGAACTTGTTCTCTGAGTGTCTCTAAAGCTGGATGGTTTTCTGCTTCTTGTGCTAGTTGGTTAATTACAGTTTCAGTTTTAGCGATCGCACTTTCCACAGTCGCTCGGTCAACCACCATACCATCTAGCTGCTCTAAACTGTCTTTGGAGCGATTTTGCTGGAATAACCACAAACCACCGCCTACAGCTAAGGCACTCAACAAACCAAACTCACCCACCTGCACTATAGAATCGTGCCAACTGTCCAACATCCACAGAGAAAAGGACAGTCCCAATCCTCCCACTAAAATTGGTCGCTGCAACTTCACAACCATGATTCTCCGCGCCTTTTAGATGGCTATTTCTTCCAGAATAGATCAAAATAAAACAAAAACCCTGCAATCTTTAACTGATTGTAGGGTTTTTGTTTTGTCTTTTATTTGGTGGCGGGAAGTGGATTTGAACCACTGACCTTCGGGTTATGAGCCCGACGAGCTACCAGGCTGCTCTATCCCGCGTCGCTCTTAACTTTTATAGCATAACCTATAGTCAAGAGTTTGGCAACTACAAAAATGATAATTCTCCAATTACTTCTAAACGCTTGTATTTTCCCAAGGTGACAAACTTTTCTGAGAGGCTTTCGGCGGCGCTAGGACTAATCCACCCCATTTGCTGGAGTAAGTGAATAGCAACGGCATATTTTGCTCGTTTTGCCCCATCCATGACTTTGATTGCCAATCCCAAGCCTTCACCGAGTCTACCAATGCACTGCACTCCTTCGGCACCAGTTTTACTGACTAGTTCTCCTGGAGTTAAGCGCATCAGTTCCGTATCAAATTCTCCATCTCCTGCGACCATCGCGGGGTGATGAGTCATTGCACGGACAATGCGCTCCATATCCAAGTTGGTACTAGAGGCTAACAGTGCATACAAAGATGCCATGTGACCGAGTTGCATTAGATAAGTTGGTGCGCCACAGTCATCATGAGCGCTGATAAATTCTGCGGCTGGCATTCGCAGCAACTCTGCTACTTTGCCCAAAATTAACTGCTGGATTGGGTGCTTGCGATCCAAGTAGTTATTCAAGGGCCAATGGCGTTGCTGACAAACAGCTAACATTCCCGCATGTTTTCCAGAGCAATTATATTCCAGAGGACTCCGCTTATCTTCAGGAATTGGACACTGGAGTATAGTTGGATCGAGATCGGCCCGCCAAAGGATGTTAAATACCTGTCGGACTTGATCTATTTTTCCTTTGTGGGAACTTGTAATAATTGCTAAGTCGCGATCGCTGAGTTGATAGCGTTCCAGCGTACCTGTGGTAGTTACTGCGAGTGCCTGAAATGGTTTGAGGGCTGAACGGATAAATGCAGCAGTTTCAGAATTTCCGGCAACGGTTAGAACCCGTCCTCGTTCGTCGCAGACAACAGCTTGGACTATATGCCTGGATTCAATAATACCTTCCCGCAGCAACCGGACTTCCAGTGCTGTGGCTTGAGTTCGTTTTCCCATTGTCATGGGTTTATATTTATCACCTTTTTTAATTAATTTAGTCATTGGTCATTGGTAATTAGTCCTTAGCTAATGACTAATGAGCCTTCGGGTTCGCCAGTTGCTCATGGGGGAAACCCCCTTGGCGCTAGCCTCTCCCTTTGGGAGAAGACCGCACTGGCTCACCAATGACCAATGACGCTTTAAAACAAATGCCAACCTATAGTACCAATAACGTACATTCCCGCCAAGCCAGCGAAGGTAAATTGTAACCGCCGCAGAATGGGTTTGATTTCGTATGAGACAATTAAGCGATCGCGGTTAAGGATTTCCTGTGGCTTTGTCCAAGTTTGACCATCGTACCAGCCGGACTCTTCATAAAATACTGTGGGGCTACAAAGGCGATCGCACACGTAGAACCAGCCTAAGTATAACCTTACCAGTATCAGCACTAACCCGACACTGGCTCCTGCTGCACCACAGAGAAGAAAATGTGCAATATACTTGTGAGGTGGAAAACTTGCCGCAGCTATCGGCCCTGCGAAGAGCCAAGATAAACCCCAAATCCAAAAAAGTTTCGTGATATACTCGCGCCAATGTAAAGTGGTATCACGAAACAGCCAGGAAGTTTTTAACTCTTGGTATTCATTGAGTGGTTGTTGGTCTGTAGGAACTGGGCAATTAGAAACCGAAGACCTAATCATGTTGGCTTACCCTCACCTTCATCAGATTCTGGAAGGGAAATACGCTCTGCATGAATCCAGAACGCTTCTAAATTATAAAACTCCCGTTCCTTGGGCATCATGATATGAACGATCACATCACCGTAATCTTGTAGTACCCAACTGCCCTCGACTTTTCCTTCTGTCCTTAAGGGACGGCGTTGCAACTCAGTTTCGACTTTTCCTTCAATTGCTTGAGCGATCGCCCTTACCTGTACCTTAGAATAGCCAGTCATCATCACAAAGTAATCCGCCAAGTAGGATACCTCTGCTACTTTGAGCAATAGAATCTCACCTGCTTTGCGATCTGATGCCGCAACAGCGATCGTTGCAGCTAATTTTTCGCTTGCCTCTTCGGTTTGGCCGTGGCTTATTACCGCACTCTTCGTCAGTGGGACAGATTGCAATGGGAAATTTCCTTGGAAATAATCAGTCATTAAACCTCAGGTGCTTTCTTCCTTTTGAAACAATTGTTGACATTTACTTACAAACAACGAACAATTGATCTGACAAATGTGTCAATAGGTTTTTTTGAATACTAACAAAAAAACAGGTGTCTATGGGATTAGTTTGATAATTGCCTGTTTAGATTTCGATATCCGCAACGGCTGATTGCTGATGGTTCTTGTGCAGCGATAAATCAACCAATAGCTTTCCAGCAAGAATTGAGAGCGAAAATAATTGCAGATTCATCAAACAGCATAATATGTAATGTAAAGCTAGTAATTTGCAGGTAACTACTACATATCTACGCTTTATACTGACTGTCTGCTAAAAATTACGATACAAGGCAGCATACTAATAACTGGTCTAGCAAAAGTTCGATTCTTTTATTATATACGCTTAAAATAAGTATAAATACGCACTTAGGTATCAATAACCCACGAGTTGAATGAAGTGAAGCCGTGAGATTTTTAGTTCAACAATGCATCTGAAAATCTTCTTATCTATTGCTATATTTATATTAGTAAAATTCGCTACCCTCAAAACTCTCACTACTTAGATTTGAGGGCATAATTGTAATTTATACAGACAGATGCAGCATAACTTTGCTGCAAAGATTAAACTTCTTGTTTTGTAACTATGCCTGTAGACTGAATTTCTCTATGTTCTGCTGTCAATGAGTAACACAAGGACTCATACTGGTTTAAGGCTTGCTCAAAAGCATATTGCTCAACAGCATATTGGCGACTTTTGTAACCCAGAGTTTTGACTTTTTCGGGGTTTTTGTACAAATCTAAAATTGCCATCGCTAAAGCTTGGGGATCTTCTGGAGGAACGATAACTCCGCCGCCACTTTGCCTAATGGCTCTTGCTGCCGTACCATTGTCGGGTACAGAGGCAACTAAGGCCCCTCCACTAGCAAGTAGCACTTGAATTTTTGACGGCATATTGAAGGATACAACATTTTTCTTTTGCACCACTAAACCAACATCCGCAGCTGCCAACATTTGTGGCAAATGTTTACGGGGTTGAAATGGCAGTAACAATACATTATCTGCGCCGCAGTCTAGACATTCCTGTTGCAATCGCTGTAAACCTTTTGCCTCTCCAACTATGACAAAGACAATATCTGGGATATGGCGCAACACAGAAGCAGCTTTGACGACGCTTTCTAAGCCTTGGGTTAGGGCAATGTTACCAGAATACAGTACTACAAATTTGCCATTCAGATTATGTGCTGCACGAAAAGCGTTATCTTCTTTAGGCAAAGGGCGGATAAAATTTACATCAACCCAGTTGGGAATTTGCACAATTTTGTGAGCTTCTACGCCCTTAGCTCGCAAATTGTCCACAAACCCATCGGCGATGACGCTAATTTTACTGGCACTGCGGTAGGCAAATTTTTCTAATAATGTAAACAACTGGATGAGTAATTTATTTTTTAGCAGCCCGACGTGGACGGCTGCTTCTGGTAATATATCTTGTAGATTTAAGATTACAGGACAAGCACGTAACCATCCTAAAAGCGCAACTGGTACACAACTTGGCAAGGATGGCGATGTTGAGAGTATCACATCTGGGCGCCAACCGATAAGGGCGGGTACAAAACTAGTGACGACGAAACTCGCATCTAGTAATATCCGATCTAATAGGTTTGGTTGTGGACGAATCCAAACGTAACTGCGTTGAATTTGAACGCCATTTTTGTATTCGTTGACATACCATTTGCCCCGATATTCCTGGTAAATTTGCCGCTCAGGGTAGTTCGGCATAGCAGTAACTACGCGAACTTCATGTCCACGTTTCACTAGTCCCTCTGCTAATTCAGTCATCAGTGGGGCAATACCAATTGGCTCTGGATAGTAGTTGTAGGAGTAAATTAAAATCCGCATAAAAATTTAGTCTCAAGTACCCCGGTTTTTTATTTAGTGACAAATATTTGTCTGAAATATCATTTGGGCTTGGAAACCCCTATATTTAATTGTGACTCTAGACTCTTTTTCTGTCAGGTATTTTCCTTAAAGATTGAGTAAACTTTGAGATGTAATACTTAGGGAAACTGTGAAAATTTTTTACTATTTAAGCAGTTTTGAAATTGTTCTTTTTTGATTGGTACTTACGTAAAAGCCCTAAGTGTATTAGTTTTTGCCAAACCTAAAGTCAAAATTGGGATAGTTTAGTATTAGCTCTCCCTATAAGTTACGTAGATAACCCATTTTTCTTTAATATGAATATTAATAAGATTTTTTGATCGTACTAGTCATGCAATGAGCGATCGCCCTTGTATTTTTTCTTTTTTTGCTGGCTCCGGTTTCCTAGATTTAGGTTTTGAAACTAGCGGTTTTAATATTGTTTATGTCAATGAAATCTTCGCTCCATTCATCGCCGCCTATCGCCATTCACGGGAAGTTCTAAAAATGCGATCGCCTGAATATGGATATAATCACGGTGAGGCAGGAGATGTAACAAAACTTATTATTGGAAAAGAAGCAGAACACCTTCAAGAATTAGTTAAAGACTGCCGCAAATCTCATAAGATAATTGGTTTCATTGGTGGACCTCCCTGTCCTGATTTTTCTATTGGTGGGAAAAATAGAGGAAGTTTAGGAAATAATGGTAAACTTTCCGCTGCATATATTGAATTAATTTGCCGCAATCTTCCAGATTTCTTTTTATTTGAGAACGTTAAGGGTTTATGGAAGACAACAAAACACCGTTTATTTTTTGAATCGCTCAAGCAACAATTACACGAAGCAGGATATATATTAACAGAGCGATTAATTAATACTATCGAATATGGCGTACCCCAGGATAGAGAAAGGATTATTCTAATTGGTTTCAAAAATAATTTTCTTCAAGACGTAGGGATCAAAATCGGTAGTAAAAAGTTACTA
>NZ_JADEXF010000099.1 GCF_015207245.1 Nostoc cf. edaphicum LEGE 07299 | reverse complement strand
CTATAACTGTTGCTCCATCCATTTCCAATACAGTAGTGATAAAAAACCGAGTATCATCATCATCCTCAACTACCAAGATATCTAAGCCAGTAAGAGTTCCAGAAGTTTGCATAATAAATGACATTTAATTTATCCTTACTTGCTATATTCGTAATTAAGAGAGTACAGAGCAAGCAGTGATTACAACTACGAATTACGTTAGCAAGTCCGCAAGCGTGATTATCAATTACGAATTATTATGACTTTTACACCCTTTAGAGCAGATTTTGGATTCACAAAATTAGATTGATGTGCTGGGAGTGTTGATGTGATACCGAAGCAGGCTCTTTTAACAAGAAATGATTTAACACCATAATTTCAAACATATAGCTTGATGGTCACTACTGCTTCATCTATTTTCCTCCTGGAAGACCATTTCGTACAAATGAAATTCAAGCGTCATTAAAAAGTCCTCACTTATCTCGATTTTCAGCATAATTCAGAATTCAGGAGTCAAAATTCATTCTGAATACTGATTGACAAAATGCGCTTTATCTTAATTCTCATTGATGCCCCATACAACAGTCGGTTTGTACCCCAGCAAACTGCTCGTCTTCTTTAACCGAAGACTGGGTTATCAGTCTTCTCGATTCAGCATCAATCGCCTGATAATAATATTTCCTTGTTTGATTTTGTGATGCCTTGCATCCCACGATTGTGACCTCCCAGATCCAGCGATTAGGAGCAACCGATTTGTCTTTGTCTCCGGCATATTCAGACCATTGCACAAAGCGTTTAGAGATGGCAACAAATGGATGTCTTACACCAGGAACTAAAACTAACTGGTTTAACAGTTCTCCTTTGGATCTGTAACTATTGTCAGGAAAATCATATTGGCGAATAGATGCAAGCGCAGGATAAAATAGTGAGGTTACGATTGATAAAGATAGAATAATTTGTTTAAGCACACAGACAAAAAAAGCCAACAATATTATTATTGAAGACTTTTTTTGTTTTTTGGTTACTAGCGATTATTGAAAAGGTCTTCAAATATGCTGATACTGTAAAACTATAGCAGAGATTAAAATTGATTCCCAAGCCCAGCTAATTCCGTTTCGATCGAGGATAAAAATGATAGGGGCTGACTCATATTAGCAGCAAAGCCCAGAATTCCTGGATCTAGATGTTCGTAAAGTAATTGGCCTTTGGTATCAAACAAAAAAGTTCCACCGCGCTGAGTTAAGTAAGCAGAATTAAGTACATAAGTATGCCAATTGCTGAGAACTTCAACCATATTCCGTAGCCGTAAAGTAGCCAATTCAAAGGGACGTTGAAACCCACTTCCGCCAGCTAATTGGAAAAACGAGCCTTTAAAAGCAGGTAGAGGAGTACCTTGAATAATTTCATCATCTTCAATGAGTTGAGGGGCTTGACGATCTCCCCTGTATCCCCGAAAAACTTCTCTTAGCGTTCCAGGACTTCCAAACCCTGCACACATTAACACTAGATTTAGCCAAGCTTTCTGAGCAGGGGAAAGTCCAGGGAAAGAAAGATTGAGACCTGAATATAGTTTGAGTTGGTGATGTAGTTCTCCATTAGGTTCAACAAATAAATTTTCAGGTGGAAATCCTGTGTATTCACAGAATCTTGTTCCAGAGGCGCGATTACCAATTCCCACTGCACGAATAACTAGTTTTTCATCCGACAATTTTTTAGCTTCGCGCTGTAACCACCACGCATATTCAAGACTATCAAAATCCCCAAGTTGGGGCCAGACTAAAACAAGAATATATGAGGCAGTCTCGCAATTTTCTAGTAGGGGTCGGGTCATGCCATCACTAACACGCTGAAGTCTGGTCTGATTAAGGATAGTGTAAGGATTCATGACAAATTATGACTCGGATATTTGGGGGATCAGTGACACAGGATGTACTAAAGCATTAATATGCCATCATCTCAGTTTTGTAAATATTTTGTTATACTAGTTAACAGAAGTTCATATTTAGGTTTGACACCGCTAAGTAAGGGAATACCCAGTAGGCCGCTTGATGAGTGTATTACTGCTAACGGCAGCTAGATATGAAGGCTTCTTCTCAAGATTGCCAACATTGACCCTTTAGTTTTCGCCTAGTTGGGCGATTAATCCTGCGATGAATCAACCCATTACATTATCTTTAGAACAAGAATTTAGCCTTAGAACTTTTGCTGACCAAGTGCAGCAGATGTCGCGTGAACAAGCTCAAGAGTTTTTGCTTATGCTCTATAAGCAGATGATAATTCGGGAAACGACTTACCAAGAATTGCTCAAACATCAGTGGGAACTTGATTCAGACTCAATATTGGGCTAAAGCATACAAGCAAATAAATGTTTTGAATTTAGCAGCGACAAAGAAATATTGCTAGAAACGCTCTGTCGGTGGGAGCTTGCGAGAGTGCTGGAATATAGTAGTATAAGTCCGTTCGCACTCCTATTGACCTGATGTCTGCGTAAAAGTGACTTTACAACGGTTTTCATGTATTTGAACCACCCCTGTCGTAGGGGCGCAAGACCTTGCGCCCCTACCGCGTGGTCTGTTTACCTGAAAATAGCTGTAATTCATGGGTTAGTATTGGCGCGCTCGGCGTTTCACTACTTAATGAATTATGTATAACTGAACATGACTATAAGTGAATAGACGATACACTTACATATTGAGATGGCAAATCTATACTAATAAAACTCTTAGTTAAATACTTTTTAATTAGCTGACCAAGAATCTTAATTCCATGTTCAATATCCTCTGGTGTTTGGCAAAAGTTCAAGCGCATCGCCGGATACCCTTGCCCTAGAAAAAATGCAGCACCACTAGCAACAAGGACATTGTGAGATAAGGCTTCAGAGCAAATTGCTTGAATAGGTAAATAGTGTGGCAGATGAGTCCACAAAAATAAACCACCTTTCGGAATTGTCCAGGTGATAGCTTCGGGAAAGTAGTTTTCCAAAGCTTGCAACATCACATTGCGACTTTGCAAGTTATTAATACGTAAACGATTCAAGTGACGGCGGTAATGTCCCGATGCTAAAAATTCACTCACAATTGCCTGAGATACTGTAGAAGCATGCAAGTCATTAAGTAATTTATGTTTTACCAAAGATTGATAATGCTCACCTGTCACCACCATATAACCAACTCGTAGTCCAGGCATTAAGGTTTTTGAAAATGTACTGATATAAGTGACCAAATTATGACGATCGAGTGCCTTGATGGGAGAAGGAACAGGTTGAAAATTTAACCCTTCGTAGGCATTATCTTCCAAAATAAAACACTCGTATTGTTCTGCCAATTTTAATAAATCTTGCCGATGATTTTGGGAGGTTGTAATACCTGTTGGATTATGTAAAGTACTGATAGTGTAAATTAATTTTGGTCGGTGACTTTTGAGATACTGCTCCAACAATTCTAGATTCATTCCCTCAACAGTCATGGGAATTCCTATGACTTTAGCCTGTAAATTTTCGAGAATTCCCAATGCTCCGTGATAGGTTGGTGTTTCTACAATCACCCAGTCATCTTTTTGCAGGTAATATTGCATTGCTAAAGATAAAGCTTGCTGTGAGCCAGTAGTAATAATTATGTCTTCAGGGGAAACCTCTAATCCTTGTTGAACTAACATCTGAGCAATCAGTTGCCGCAACATAAGTTGTCCTTGAGGAAAGTCTTCTCTGAAAAGGATATCTCCTGCATTAGCCAAGGCTCGTTTTGCAACCCGTTGCAGGTTATCTGAGATAGAACTAGAAGGAAAACCGGAACTGAACTCAATAATATCTTGCTGTCGTCGAGCCTGAATTGAAGCTGTATATTGCTCGAAAAATGACCCTCCACCTTGTGAAATTATCACCTCTTGAGACGGGGAAAAGGTTGAACGCAAAGTCAGATTAGATAATACTGTGATTGTGCGGTTGACAAAATAGCCTGAACCCTGACGAGCATGGATGAGACCATCAGCTTCTAAGAGGCTGTAAGCCTCAATTACAGTCAACTTATTAACTTGAATACTCGTAGACATCACCCGAATAGAGGGAAGTTTTTGTCCATCTGGTATTTTGCCAGATTTAATCAGACGGCTGAGATAATTGCGAATCTGTAGATATATCGGGGTTGGTGAGTGCCGATCTAAAGGAATATTCACTGTGAAACCCTTCCTTCGGGATGATAGTAGGGATTATAGGCAATATAAGGGATTTTTTTGTATTTGAACTGGTACAGTTAAGTGCAGTTTGACTAGAACAGTTGTAAATACTGTGACTGTACCAGTCAAAATTGGATAAATCTGTACCTTCTCACTGGTATGTTTCCAAGCGAATCTAGAAAGTATCTGATGCTCGATTGAGCCAAAAGGACTTTTCTATGAAGATAGTTGATAAATGGTTGCTACTAAAATCAAAACTTCAAGAATCTTGGCATAGCTTAATTACAGTAATGGCAAGCAGTTCTCAGTTGCAAGTTTGGCAAAATCACCTTGCCAATGGGGATTGTTCTTGGCACGCCTATGACCCGATGACAGGACGTTCTGCTTGTTTTGGCTCTGAAGCTGAAATGCGAATGTGGATTGAAACCCAGTATTACACCAAATAAGTTAGCATGATCCGAAATATTAATCCAGAAACACTGGGACTCGGTTGTGGCTTTTTGGGTGTGCTGGGATTTAGCCTTACCTTACCAGCAACTCGTGCTGCCGTTGCTGACTTCGATCCGACTTTTGTCGGGCTGGGACGTGCAGTAGTTGCTGGTGTTCTGGCAATGATTGTTTTGTGGGTAACTCGTCAGCCTTTACCACTAAGCAAACACTGGGGGAGCTTACTAATTATTACAGTCGGAGTAGTTTTGGGGTTTCCATTACTATCAGCCTGGGCAATGCAGAAATTACCAGCGACAGATGGTGCAGTAATTATAGGGCTTGTTCCTTTGGTAACTGCCATTGCTGCCACACTCAAAGGTAGAGAGCGTCCTTCCCGAAAGTTTTGGTTCGCTAGTATTTTCGGTAGTACGACCGTTGTTTTATTTGCTTTTACCTCTAGCGGGGGACAAATTCAGGGAGGAGATTTACTTTTGTTGGGTGCAGTAGGCGCAGCTGCTATTGGCTATGCAGAAGGAGGATATTTAGCTCAGATTTTGGGAGGATGGCAAGTTATTTGTTGGGCTTTAGTTATAGCATTTCCGATTTTGCTTATACCCGTAACATACACAGTGTTTCAGCACGGATTAGTTGCTTCACCAACTGCTTGGTTGGGTTTTAGTTATGTCAGTATTTTCAGTCAGTTCCTGGCTTTCTTTGCTTGGTATCACGGAATGAGTATCGGTGGTGTTGCAAGGGTTAGTCAGATACAGTTACTACAACCGTTTTTAACGATTATATTTTCTGGGCTATTATTAGGTGAACAAATTACGCCATTGATGCTGCTAGTTTCTGGTATCGTGATTGCTAGCATCGCGGTGGGAAAACAAGCATTAATTGAACGCAAGATTTAACTAGGTTATCAAAACAGAATTCAGGAGTCAGAATACAAGATTTTCTAATTGTCGAGAAACAAGACGTTTTTCAAGTTGGTGAGGTACACACGCTAAGTCTGTTACCCAAGCATAAAGCGTGTTTTACTCCTGAATTCTGCTGTATATTGTCATGACGAAAGAGTATCTGCTTCAATTGGATCTATAGATAGAGAAATATCCTGAGCGCAGCTGGTATATTTAGAAGTTTTAGTAGTAACATTTTTTGAATAGAATTAAGAGATTAACCTGGTATTTTTACAAGCCTTGGCAGTATGAATATGGAATTTTTTCACAGGATTCCTTTGATGCCTTTAGTATTACTCTTATTGGCTTACATTCTCCTGGGATGGTATCTTGCTGCTCATCATATTATTTGGTTAGTAGGAGCTTTTGTTGTTGCTATGGTTATAGCTGTAGTACGAAAAAGTTTTTCTTGGTTAGAGCGTTTAATTGAGTTTGGCTCGAAAACTTTAGTTGTCATCTTGTTTTTAAGTATATCAATTGCTTTAGTAGCAACTTGGTCGATATTATTAAGGCTCTTTATTATACCCTTAGCCACTACGCTTTTAGCTGATTTAGAAATGCGCTTTTCTGGCTACAATAAACTAGATTCATTTTGGGTTATTACTGTCCTAGCTGTATTGGGTTTGGTAGTAGGTGAAGTAATAGACATTTTACTTTTTCCCAGTAGCAGATACTAAAGAGTTAGGGATAAAAAAATCGGTATATTATTTATTAATTAACAACGCACAGATGTGCATCCCTACTTAAGCGAAACTATGGAGCGATCGCTGTCTGTACTACAGCAGGGTGTAAATCAAGCATCGATTATAAATCAATAAAACGTTTCCGCTATAAAAATTATGCGTAGCGTTAATAGCTTTTTTCTCAAGAAATGCACAATTATGCATCATTGGTCAATCATTCTTTAGATTAGTATAAATCTCACTATGGGAAGACGTTTTACTAATTAAAATTTCCTATCTTACTTAGGAATAATGTTGTCTGGCAAGAAAGGTTAGAGCGATACCTACGACGGCAAGCTATGCACAGAGATTAATCTTAATGTGGATTGATGGAGATTACGGGTTGAAGATATATCACTGGTGACTGTCACTTTCTCGTCATATTTATTGTTAATCATAAAAGTATAGGTACTTTCTCAAAAGTTAAATTTTTGGCTGGTATCCCCAATCTCAAAGGTTTTATTGAATCGTGAGTTCCCAAATCTGGAGTACATAGATGATTCCTCTGTTGAACAAAGACTATAAAACAAACAAAGCCAAAAGTCCCAGATCAACACTAATAAGGAAGTAATGTGAGTAGACGTAAAAACTACAATTTGCTCGATCGGACAACATCAACTGAAGTAGCAACACCCAAACCATCCCTGACATTACCAGACGCAGTGGCTCTAATTGTGGGTATTGTGATCGGAGCGGGGATTTTTGAAGTTCCGGCTCTAGTGGCCAGTCAAGCAGGTAGCGATATTGCTGTACTGCTTTTTTGGCTAATGGGTGGTGTGGTATCTCTGGTAGGAGCGCTGTGCTATGCAGAGTTGGCAACTGTCTATCCCGATGTTGGTGGTACTTACTATTATTTGAAACGTGCATTCGGGCGGGGAGTCGCCTTTTTGTTTGCCTGGGCGCGGATGACAGTGATTCAAACTGGTTCCATTGCTCTTTTGGCATTTGTTTTTGGCGATTATGTTTCTCAGATATGGCGGCTGGGAACGTTTTCGTCTTCTATATATGCAGCCATAGCGATCGCACTGTTAACTGCTTTGAACATCGTTGGTTTGCAACAGGGTAAGTGGACACAAAACTTGCTGAGTGCTGCGAAAGTTCTAGGTTTGTTGCTGGTAGTAATTATTGGGCTTACCGCCATTCCTAATTCTGCCGCCCCTGTAGAATCTGCATCATCAGGAACCTGGGGACTAGCGATGGTGTTTGTGTTGTTGTCTTACGGCGGTTGGAATGAAGCGGCTTACATCTCCGCAGAAATTCAAGATGGACGACGCAACATTGTGCGATCGCTAATGTGGAGTATTGGGATCATCACTGCCATTTATCTGCTAATCAATCTGGCTTATCTGCGGGGGCTAGGATTAGCAAACATGGCCCAGTCGGAAGCAGTAGCCGCAGATTTAATGCGCTCTCTTTGGGGCGCACCGGGAGCCTTATTTATTAGTGTATTGATTGCGATCACTACTTTAGGAGCAACCAACGCCACAATCTTTACTGGAGCGCGTACCAATTTCGCACTGGGACAGGATTTTTCGCTATTTGGTTTTATGGGACACTGGAAACAACATCCAAGTAGCCCTACCTATGCTTTATTTTTGCAAGCAGCGATCGCCTTAGCACTGGTTTTTTTAGGCACGCTCACCCGTAAAGGCTTTGAAACAATGGTGGATTACACCGCCCCAATATTTTGGTTCTTCTTCTTGCTTTCCGGCATATCACTGCTGGTCTTGCGAATCCGTGAACCCCACATAGTACGGCCATTTCGTGTGCCATTTTATCCTTTCACGCCATTACTGTTTTGTGCCGTCTGCGGTTACTTGCTTTATTCCACCTTGGTTCATACAGGCGTAGGAGCGATCGCAGGTGTTTTAGTGGTGGCAGCAGGTATTCCCCTGTTGTTCTGGAATAACTACCGTCAAGGTAGGACGTGAGATGAGTGAGCAGGGGAGCAGGGGAGCAGGGGAGAAGAGGAGAAATACCAGTAAGTCTTTCCCCTCTGCCTCTTGTGCCCAATGCCCCCATACCCAATACCCAATAACTATTGACAAAGGAGAAAATTCATGGACTTCAAAAAAACTCTGTTTTTACTGGTTACAGGCGTTAGTATTACCAGTTTAGGAA
>NZ_JADEXF010000098.1 GCF_015207245.1 Nostoc cf. edaphicum LEGE 07299 | reverse complement strand
TCAAAAAATCTTCTACCACAGCACAGGATATATCTCTGACTTTAGAGGGATTTTTCATCTTTCAAAAAATACTTAATTAAATTGTTGGAGGAATGTGAGATTTTCTAACGCACCTAAATCTGGTGATAGCGGTAGGGGCGCAAGGCCTTGTGCCCTTACGACAGGTGTAGTTCAAATACATGAAAACTGCTGTAAAACACTGATGGGGGTGGTTGATTTTGCCTGATGAGTAAGATGATTTTTGTTCTCACGCAGAGATGCAGTTTGCCGTTAGGCGTTTCCGTAGGATAACGCGCAGAATCTGAGATCAAGAGATTGAATTTTCTTCTTGGTATTGAGTAACTTATGGCTATTCAATACACCTCTTGCACGAATGTTGAATATTCTGAATAGATAACTGGCAGGAACCATATTTTAGGGTATTTTTTGTGCCTTTACAGGAACTTCTAAATATTTTTATGCAAGTCGTCTAGCTTCATTTTCATCCCAAATCAATGTCGGTGCTGCAACAACCAAGGAAACTTATTCTTGTGGTGTAAATGCGAAATAAGTTTTAGTATGTCTTTATACTGTTGGGTAACAGCAAAAACACTCGTATTAGAGGACAAAGTTTTCTAAGTAGTTATAACAAATTATACATAAATTTCATAAAAATATTGACAAAGTATTTTTATTTTGCCAAAACATTTATATCAACAATCACCTATTAGCAATCATTACGTCATCTTCCAACTCAGAGGAAAATGCATACCGCATTTTCACTTAATTTTATACTGCTTAGTCTTATTTGCTAAGTATTATCTCTGGCTTCATTCCTTTACAAATGAGACTATATGAGCATTCGCTTTTTCCATATTCCTTTAAGGAAAACAATCCGCTTTTCTATGCTCGCTCTAGCTACGACCGTAGCACTTGCAACCGTTGAACCTAGTCGCAGCATTGCATCTGGGTATCAATGGAATCAGGTCTCCATAGGAGGAGGAGGCTATGTTACCAATATTTATCTGCATCCTTTAGAGAAGAATTTAGCTTACATTAGAACCGATATAGGTGGCTTCTATCGTTGGAATTCGTTAGAGAAGAGATGGATTCCATTAATAGATCACTTTGGGTCTGATAAAAGTAACTACTATGGCGGAGAAGGATTAGCGCTTGACCCTAATAATCCAAATGTTGTCTATATCGCAGCAGGCAAATATACTGGGGCTGGCTTAGGAACAATCTTTAAATCGACCAATAAAGGTCAAACCTGGAACAAACTGAACATAGATTTGCCAATGGGTGGCAACGAAACTAAGCGATGGACGGGGGAAAGGCTGGGAGTTAATCCATTTAATACTAATATCATCTTCTTTGGTTCACGTTTGGATGGGCTATGGAAGTCGGTGAATGCTGGTCAAACATGGAACAAAGTAAGTTCTTTCTCTGGAAAACCTAATGCATACATTGGTATTACAGGAATTTTGTTTAGCAAAAAGAATGCTGGCTTGGTTTATGCAAATGCCTATGGAGACGGAATATATAAGTCTACCGATACAGGTATTACCTGGAGCAGAATAGCTGGAAGCCCATCAAAAGCAAATCGAATGGTGCTTAATAACAATGGAGTACTGTATGTAACGCACACTTCAGGAGTTAGCAAATATGCAAATGGGGCTTGGAGCAATATTACGCCGACTAACATCAAAACTACTTCATTTAATGGGCTTTCTATAGATGCCAATAACTCTAATCACGTTTTAGTTACTTACGACCAATACCATGAAAGTACTAATTACTCTAGAGTCTTTCAATCTACCGATGGTGGAGCTACATGGCAACAGAAAAGTCATTCATTGAATCCTCAAGTACCTTGGTGGCCAAACTGGTATTTTGCTTCTGCGGCCTCAGCGATTGAATTTGACCCAAATATTGCTGGCAAAGTTTGGTTAACAGACTGGTACGGAACCTGGCAGGCAGACAATATCAATGCTAACAAGCCTATGTGGTCTAACTATGAAAAAGGACATGAGGAAACAGTTGCTTTTGAACTGATCTCACCTCCAAAAGGCTCACTATTGTTAAGCGGTATGGCTGATGTAGAAGGCTTTAACCATGGCCAGAAATTAAATACTTACCCATCTACTCAATTGGGTGGTAGTAATGGCCCTTGGTATCAAGAAACATACAGTATTGCCTACAGTGAAAAAGATCCCTTACGTATGGTACGCGTTGGCGGACATCGAGGGTTCAATACCTTTACAGGAGGAACTTCCACAGATGGCGGACATACCTGGAAAAACTTTTCCTCCTTTCCGAAGAACACTATGCCACTACGGGTAGCTATGTCTGCAAATAATCCAAATTTGTTTGTAGCGATCGCCAGCGAGAAACAACCTATACGTACAACTAACGGTGGAGCTACTTGGAGTGGAGTATCAGGTTTACCCAACGGGCCCAAGGGGCCGTGGTACTGGGGTCAACCATTGGCATCAGACAAAGTAAATGGCAATATTTTTTACTACTACAACGGAGGCAAAGTCTACCGCAGTAAGGATGGAGCTGCATACTTCAGTGTTGTCAACTCAACACTTCCTAGCGAAGATTGGTCTATGCTTAAAACAGTTCCGGGGGTGAGTAACGAAGTTTGGATAAGTCTCAATTCGAATGGGCTTTATCGTTCAACAAACGGTGGTACGAAGTTTGCCAAAATAGCTGGTGTGGAGAAAGCTTATTTATTTGCCTTTGGCAAACCACAAACAGGAAGTAAAATTCCAGCACTATATTTATATGGCAAAATTATTGGTATGGGAAAAGGAATTTTCCGTTCTTTGGATCGAGGGCAAACATGGACAAATATCTCTAATCCTCTAAATCCCATTGGCAATGTCCCGAACGTGATGGAAGCTAGCAAACAGCAATTTGGGCTAGTCTTCATTGGTACCGACGGTAAAGGAATCTACTATGGAAAACCAAATTAATATAGAGACGTTGCATTCCCTACAGAATTGTATGTCACTACCTGGGTATTGCTGTTGTCGCAAGAAGTTATAAGTTTAAGATAACGTAGACGCTTCTCTACGAGACGCTACGCGAACGGCTTGCCGCAGGCTACGGCAAAGGAAGATAAATGAGAAGAGAAGAGTTTGATGTGGGTGAGTATGTCGATCTGATGGGGTTGTTGTTGGATTTAGAGATCAAAGATGAGTATCGTGATGGTGTGGTGGCAAATTTTGAGAGAATTAAGGCGATCGCTAATCTGGTAAATTCTTTCCCTTTACCAGAGGAAATTGAAGTTGCACTAGTTTTTGAACCATAATTGCTTCAAGAATAGCTATCTTGATGTTTTAGTGAAGCAAAAACTATTGCTGACTGCTATTACTCAAAAAGCTAAACGCGCTATCTCTTAATATTTCAGCATGAATTTTGATTCAGCCGATGCCATAACAATATCAACTGCTGTACGCCAAGGTAAAGTTAGCGCTGTGGAAGTTACGAAAGCTGCGCTAGCACGAATAGCAACGCAAAATCATCTATTCAACTGTTTTACGACTATAACTGCTGAGACAGCTTTAACAGATGCAGCACTGATTGACAAGGAAATTGCCCAAGGTAATCATCCTGGAGTGCTTGCTGGTGTACCTTTTGCGGTGAAAAATCTTTTCGATATCGCTGGTTTTACGACTCTAGCAGGATCGAAAATCAATGCAGAAAACCCAGAAGCTACTCAAGATGCAACCGCAGTAGCGAAGCTGAAGCAAGCGGGTGCTATTTTGCTTGGTGCTTTGAATATGGATGAGTACGCTTATGGGTTTGTAACAGAAAACTCCCATTACGGTGCTACTCACAACCCCCATGATTTACAGCGAGTTGCTGGTGGTTCATCGGGTGGTTCGGCAGCGGCGGTTGCGGCTGGGTTAGTACCGCTGACGCTGGGTTCTGATACTAATGGTTCAATTCGCGTTCCGGCGGCGTTGTGTGGCGTTTTTGGTTTCAAGCCAACTTATGGAAGATTATCTCGTGCTGGGGTAGCTTTATTTTCTAGCAGTTTTGACCACATTGGCCCTTTTGCGCGTTCGGTGCAGGATATTGCTACGGTGTTTGATGTGCTTCAGGGAGAAGACGATCGCGATCCCATTTGTACAAAGCGTCCGCCTGAATTATGTTTACCACAACTCAAACAAGATATTTCTGATATTAGAATTGCATTGACGAAGTCCGCCGAAGGCATCGCAGCTGATTATTTTACCAAAGGTGCAGAACCGGCAGCTTTAGCAGCAGTGCAAAAAGTAGCTGATGCAATAGAAGTTACTGAATACGTAATCATACCAGAAGCTCACCGCGCCCGTGCAGCAGCCTTTGTGATTACAGCTAGCGAGGGTGCAAATCTGCATTTGGATAAGTTGCGATTGCGTCCTGAAGATTTTGATCCAGCTACACGCGATCGCTTTTTGGCTGGGGCGTTAATTCCTAGTAGCTGGTATCTCCAAGCACAACGGTTTAGAAGATGGTATCGCGATCGCGTTCGGGAAGTTTTTCAAAATGTCGATGTCATTATTGCCCCAACTACACCAATTTCTGCACCATTAATTGGTCAACAAACCATGATTTTGGATGGCGAAGAAATTCTTGTCCGTCCTCATTTAGGGCTATTTACTCAACCATTATCTTTTATTGGTTTACCCGTTTTATCAGTACCAATTCAGTGCCAAAATGCATTACCTTTAGGTGTGCAATTAATCGCAGCACCATATAATGAAGCTTTAATTTTAAGGGTTGCAGCTGCGTTAGAGGCAAAGGGTGTAGTTTCAGCACCGATAATTTTAAACGCTCTTAACTCAGAGGCTGTTTGAAAAATCTAATTTATGACACAAAGACGCAATAAATCGATCACTAAAGACGCGATAAATCGCCGTCTCTACAATAGTCTTTCGTCTTGACGGGGATTCATTGCGTCTCTTGCCTTAACCAAACTTCACGTGGGAATAATATTATACTTATACTTGATCAAAAGCAGCCGGATAAACAACCTTGCCTTTATACCGCTTTTGATAGTTTTGCAGTGGTTTCACCATGAAAAATTCTTGTGGTACTGAAAAAGGAGACTCGATTTCATAAACAACAGAAGGCTGAAAATCAAAGCGAGTATAGAAGTGGGGATGACCTAGTACAATTACTATGGCTTCTTTCTTTGCCTTTGCTATTTCTAACCCTGATTTTATTAATGCGCTGCCAATTCCTTGCCTTTGAAATTGTGGACTAACTGCTAAAGGCGCTAAACCGAGAACCTGGAGTGTTTCTTCACCTACTAGGTCAATGTAGCTGAATAAAATATGACCGACTACAACATTTTCAACCTCTGCAACTAGAGAAAGTTCTGAAATATAACGGTTAGAATTGCGAATATTCTCTATAAGTTTAGCCTCGTTTTTTTGCCCAAAGGCTAGTGTATTTACCTCAGCTATTGCTGTGTAGTCTGACAAAGTTTCACAACGGATATCGATCATTTTAAAACTAATTCCATAAAAATCCAGTTTGCTCGATGTTCGAGAGGAATCTCGGTTTTTTCCAAATACGGCTCAATATTCTGAAAGCCAAATACACGATAAAGTGAGTGTGCTTCTTTTGCAAAAGGGGCACTATCTAAACGTATCCTTGAGTAACCAATGTAGGCAGCTTCGTTGATGATAGCTTCTAATAAAGACCGAGCAATTCCTTTTCTACGAAATTCTGGTTTTACATACATTCTTTTAATTTCACCAATATCTTCACCAATCTTTCGCAAGCAAGCGCAGCCAGCTATTTTTTCCTCATATTGCCCCAAAAGCAAGCGCCCTGAAGGGGGTAGAAATTCGTGGAGTTGAGTAATATATTGCTCAAAGAATGTATTAGCATTTAAATTGATGCCGAATTGATTGCTGAATATCAACTTAGTCTCATTCAAATATTCCCAAAATACCTCTTGTATCTGAAGTTTATGTTCATCAGTCTCTGCCTGGATAATTTTAAGCAAAGTTTATACCTCCGCTAAATAATTGAACAGAATAAAGGCGTCAGTCGTCATAATTCAGTTGGGTATTCTGTATGACACAACGATCTGCGGTAGTTAAGCGCAGTCGAAACTCAGTGCATCGCTGACGGATAGCGTAGCGTTAGCGAGTCTTGTCTGCGACACGCTACGCGACCGAGCGTCTTGATTCTGACTCCTGAATTCTGACTTCTGAATTCTTCTTCAATGAATAAAAATACACAAGTTAAAGTGACAATTACTAAAGTTGATTTCGCGCTTTGAGTTGCAGATATCGCTCAACCAACTGATCGGCGATTTGATTTGCTGGTGCATCTAATACCAATACACCTTTTTGTTTCAGTTGGGCATAAGCTACTTGTCGTTGCATTAATAAATCTAGTGCTACTGCACGGGTATAAGCACCTGCAACATCATCTGTAAAAGTGTCTGCTAGACGATCGACTTGTGGATCTCTCAAAGTTACGCAAAATGGAAGGTAGCGGGGTGCTAACTTGGAGAGTGCGGCTAGGAGTTCTGTAGAGGCAGTAACATCAACTAAATCGGTAATCACTACCACCAGCGCCCTGCGAGTTTGTCGCTGCAAAACATTTGTCACTGCTCCCAAATAATCCGATTCAAATAACACTGGTTGAATTGGAGTTAAGCGATCGATTAGCTGATTTAAATGATGTTGACCGCGTTCTGGGGGAATCCACGTATGCATTTGGCGGTCAAATACACCAACACCCACGCGATCGCCTCGATGTGAACCTGCCAAGGCTAAGGATAAAGTTGCATTCAATCCCCAGTCAAATCGTTGCAAATTCTGCACTTTTGCCGTCATCAGCCGACCGCGATCGAGTAAAATCAGTAATGTTTGTTCCTGTTCTGGTTCTAGAACCCTCACCAGTGGCATTGCATTACCATAAGCGCCAACCCGACGGGCGGTAGCTTTCCAATCAATAAACCGCAAATCGTCACCACTTCGATAGTTTCGCAGTTCGGCAAACTCTGTACCAATACCAGTTTTGCGAGACTGGCGCATCGATCCTGATGATTGCAGTGTCAGACGAATTGTCAGCGATCGCAATCCCACTAAATCAGGATAAACTTTCACTGGCAGACTTTGGGGAATTTGCCAATCATCCCAAGCTAATCCCCAAAGCCCCAACTGTCGAACTTGAATATTTCCCCAAGGAAACTCTCCTCGTTGTGTTGGGTGGACAGTATACGTTAATTCTTCGGTGCTGTTACTGGGAACAATGGCGCTGAGTGCAGGTGTAGATACGCCAAATCCTGTTGGGTAATAGTCGCGGATTTCAATTTGAGCGTCGGTATTTGGCGATGTCACCTTTAGCACTACAGGATTATCTCGCCCAATGGATAATCGTGATGGTAATTCGCGGGTAATTTGCACGCGAGAACGCCGCACCCGCAACCCATCTGCAACCATCAGTCCGAGAATGATGGCATCAAATAGCACAGTGATGGCGATGGTTGCTCTAATGCTGATAAATAAGGATAGGATCGGGGCGTAGGCGTAGCCCGTCGTAGACATCGCAATACCCAAAACCAATAATAAATAAACTCGTTTGGAAGGAACCATTTTTTAGAGCGAGAAGTTAATAGTTAGGTATAAGGTGAATTCAATGTAACCGAAATAAGAAGACTTGCTAAATTCTTATATTTTTTTCTTGTAGAAAAATAGCTACCTACTGTACTATTTTTTTGGAGTGAAGTAGCAAATTATGTTTTGGACGGGTGTATGAGAATCTTGCTAATCGAAGATGAAGAAATTTTAGCAAGTGTCTTGTTGAAGTCTCTGACTAAGCAACACTATGTTGTTGATGTCGTACAAGACGGACAAATGGGTTGGGAATATACGCAAAGTACGAACTATGACCTGTTACTAATAGATGTAGGACTACCAAAACTAGACGGTATTACATTGTGCCAGCGATTGCGTTCTGGTGGTTGCTTCACTCCGATTCTGCTGATGACGGCGAAAGACGGTAGTAGAGAGCGGATTCAGGGACTTGATGCAGGTGCAGATGATTATCTGATCAAACCTTTAGATTTAGAAGAACTGCAAGCACGGATACGGGCGCTGATCCGTCGAGGCGATCGCCCCTGTACTCCTATACTGGAAGTAGGCGCGCTGCGACTAGATCCCAGTAGTTGCGAAGTCACATATAACAACAAACTGCTGGAATTAACAGCTAAAGAATATAGTTTGCTGGAGCTATTTTTACGGAATCCATCGCGTGTTTTTAGTCGGGGGGATATCATTGAGCATTTGTGGACTTTTGACGATCCACCCCAGGAGGAGACTGTAAAATCTCACATCAAATACTTACGACAAAAGTTGAAAGCAGCCGGAGCAGTAGACTGGATTGAAAATGTTTATGGTTTGGGATATCGGCTGAATCC
>NZ_JADEXF010000097.1 GCF_015207245.1 Nostoc cf. edaphicum LEGE 07299 | reverse complement strand
GATGCCTACTATTGCTATGTTCGTTGGGGAGCTTTAGCCAAAGTTTATGACTTGCAAAAACGCTATCCTCAATTATTTGTACCCACGATTCAGCAAGAAGAACTTAGCTATTCTTACAATGACAAGAATTTACCTGAACTGGGACTACACCTATCTACACTTAGCAATAAATCTACTCTGGTGACGAATGAAACTGTCATTGGCTCCAACACTAGTATTTCAGATATGTTAGATTTGGGAACTGTCATTAAAGCTTCTCAAGCAGTGTCTGGAGAGATTGAATTGGAGGCACTTCTTTCTACGTTAATGGAAGTTGTAATGGAGAATGCAGGAGCTTCTAAATGTGTGCTGATATTGAGTGAAGCTAATAACTTAGACTTAACTATTGCGGCAATTAGTTCTGCTTCCACTTTTAGAGATACTAATACGGAGTTTTTATCTATTCCTTTCGAGTCTAGCGATATTGTTCCTATTTCTTTGATTAATTATGTCAAACGAACCCAAGAAATATTAGTAATTGATGACATTAAAGATAAAGCTTATTTTGCGGTAGATAATTATATTAACCGTGAGGAGCCAAAAAGCATATTATGTATTCCAATGCTCAATCAAGGTAAATTGCTGGGGCTGATTTATCTAGAAAATAATTTAACTACAGGAGCATTTACACGCGATCGCCTAGAAGTTCTCAAGCTCTTAACTATCCAAGCTGCAATCTCTTTAGAAAATGCCATTCTCTACAATAATTTGGCTAAAGCAAATGAGCAATTGGAGGAATACAGCCATATACTAGAGGAAAAAGTGGTAGTAAGAACAGCAGAACTTAACGAAAAAAATCAGCATCTGCAAGAAGCTCTAGAAGAATTACAAAGTACCCAAAGTAAATTAATTCAAAGTGAAAAAATGTCTTCATTAGGGCAAATGGTGGCGGGAATTGCCCATGAAATTAATAACCCTATCAATTTTATTCATGGTAATATCACTCACGCAAGTGACTATGTTCAACAATTGCTAGATTTGATTAATATTTATCAGCAACAATATCCACATCCCTCAACAATAGTGGAGCAAAAAATTGAGGAAATGGATATAGAATTTCTGAGAAAAGACCTACCAAGGGTTCTTGATTCGATGAAAGTGGGAAGTTCCCGTATCCGAACTATTATTCTGAGCTTACGTAACTTCTCTCGTCTAGATGAATCGGAAATGAAGCCTGTCAATATCCATGAAGGCATCGACAGTACCCTAATGATTTTGCAGCACCGACTAAAAGAAAATAATAATCGCGCGGAAATTGAGGTATTTAAAGAATATGCACAACTGCCGGATATTATTTGCTATGCCGGTCAACTAAACCAAGTGTTTATGAATATTTTAAGTAATGCGATCGATGCTTTAGAGGAGTACAATAATGGTGAAGATTCTCCAAGAAAAAATCCTCAGATTCGTATTCGTACTGAACTAGGAGAAGTAAACACATTGAAGATTCGGATTGCTGATAACGGTTATGGCATGACTGCACAGGTGCAGCAAAAAATATTTGATCCATTTTTTACCACTAAAGCAGTAGGAAGTGGTACGGGGTTGGGGTTGTCAATTAGTTATCAAGTGGTAGTGGACAAACATAAAGGTCAGTTAAGCTGTGAATCAACTCCAGGAAAGGGAACTGAGTTTGTGATTGAGATTCCAATGCAACAGTAAGACAAGCCGTTAATACTGAAAAATTTACAATACTCAGCACTCTTCATAATACGGTTCGGTTTAGAACTTCATCGAACCGTATTAGGGAGATATCAAGAGACGCTTCTTACCTCTAAACTTGCCGCGATCGCAGAATCATTAAGAGATGGCTGTTGTTTTGCCTGTAATTCCTGTCGGAGATTCTTGTAGGCAGATGGATCTGCTGGCATCATCAACTCTCCAAGCAGGTTTCCTGGTTTGCGGCGGGTGTTGAGATCCATATCCTCAAGCAATTCATCAATGTAATGGAACGTAAAAGGAATTAAACATGCTCCACTAAGGAAACCATACGGTCTTTCTTTCTGCTTCCATGCTAACTGTGCCTTTACATCCCCTAGCATCTGTTCCGGGGATGGTAAATTCAGATTTCCTTTAAAATACTCAGATAACCACCTAGCACCAATTTCCGATGATAACTGGGCACAGAAGGTGTGATTATAACCGACAAAACCCATTTGTGGAATATGGGGGTGAATGAGATGGCGGTAAAGATGGATAGTACCTTGCTCATCAGACACATACCTGCGATACTTTTCTTCTAAAAAGGGGATTTCCTGAAGAAATCCTGTGCCAAAGACGACAATATCTGCTTTTACTTGTTCGCCAGTTCCTAGTTCTACACCACCAGGTAAAAACTTGTCGATCTTTGTTTTGAGAGCGCGAATTTTACCCTTACGTACATACTCGAAAAAGCCTTTAGGCATTAAACCAATACTACAGCCGATAAATTTGTTGAGTGGTTGTTTAGGCACCATATCACAAGCATCAAGAGGTAACTGTAAGCGCAGAAGTATCTCGTTCAACCGCCAAAATACCCAAACAAGTGGCTTCCCAAAACTATGCAGCCACTTTTCCCATCCTTGAAGTTTATGATAGGGTGTCCAATATTCTGCAAACCGAGTTAGGAAAATATACTTCATGTTGACCATACCAAGGAAGAACTGGGGAATTTTCCACAATGGTTGACGAAAGACAAGAGTACATTCCTTAGACTTAGTGGCAGCGAAATTGGCAATATCAATGGCAGACTTACCAAAACCGACAACAACCACTCGCTTACCCTCCATTAGAGAGCCGTCATTAAAGTTATCAGAATGTAAGACCTTTCCTCCAGATGCAATGAACTCTTCCATCCCAGGCAAGTTAGGCACATAGGGGATATCAAAAGTACCATTACACACGATTACAAAGTCAAATTCGTATTTTTCCTTTCGTGTCTCCTTACCATTTTTCTGAAAGCTGACACTAACAATCCATCCAGGTGTATCTCCTAGCTTGTGCTCCACTTTCGTTACTTCCGCACCCAACTTAATTCTCTGTGCTACACCAAAGTAGTGGGCATAGGATTCTAGGTAAGCGCATATTTGCTCTCCTGAAGGCCACTCTGGATAAGAGGCAGGCATAGGATAGTCTGAGAAAGCATAGGTGTCTCTGGGGCTTTGGATGGACAGTCCTGGGTAAGCCCTCGATCTCTCCCACACACCACCAAGTCCCTGCCGCTTTTCGAACAATGTAACTTCGTAACCTTCTTCAAGAAATGTCTTGGCTGAGACTAATCCGCTCACTCCTGCCCCAATCACGCATATTTGTTTCGCTGTCATCTTGGGTTCTCCTCAATTATTATCGGACTTACGCAAAAATACACGCAGTAGGGGCAATTCATGAATTGCCCCTACCTGAAAATCAAAGTTTTGACTATTGTTTGCGTAAGTCCTATATTAAATTGGCACAGGAATTTGATATGCGCTATCGCTAATTGATGATGTCGGAAAATGATTGTCGCTGAGGTATTCTGACTGTTCTTGAGACTTGATTACATAAGTTAAATATTCATATTGAGAGGGCAGATTTTTGCTCAGGTAATTGGCTTTTTCCTTAATTGCCTTAAATTTAGTTAGCGCCTTCTCGTCGTCAAGATGCTCCAGCAGAGGTAAACTACCTTCAGGCTTATGATTGAGTCCGAGTAACATTACCGAATAAGAGTATGTCTCGAAGCCATGAAAATATGGATTAATATTCTTTTTATTTGGTAATCTTCTTCTCCACAACTTTAACTTTTCTTGCAGTTCCGTAGGAACTTTAATTTCTTGCTTGGTTGCTTGCCAAAACTTTGTATCTGCTCGATCGCTGGCACGATAATGGAGTACTAAAAAGTCCCGAACACCATCTAAACAATTAGCGATCGCTCTATTATAGTTGCGGATCAACTCTTCATTGAACGACTTCCCTGGAAAGTGATTGACTAGCTCTTCAATTCCATGCTGAATAAAAAATATGCCAGTAGATTCCAATGGTTCAACAAAGCCACTGGAAAGCCCTATTGCTACACAGTTTTTCACCCATGAGTTTCTGTTACGTCCAATCCTCATCTGGATATGAGAGGCTTTGCAATTATCAGCAACATTTCCTAGATGCTGGCGAAATTCTTGTTCTGCTTCATCCGCAGAGATGAAGGCGCTGGAATAAACGTACCCTGTACCATTTCTACCATACAAAGGTATATTCCAGACCCAACCTGATGAGAGAGCAGTTGCAGTTGTGTAAGGGTTGATGCCATTTTTTTGAATATCGCTTGGTATCTGTATAGCGATCGCGCGATCGCACAGTAGCGACTCTGAATAAGAAATGAATGGCTCACCAAGAGCTTTGTTAATCAAAAGACCACGGAAACCAGTACAGTCAATGAAAAGGTCTCCACTGAGAATGCCATGCTCGTTAGTGTTGAGACTATCTATGCTTCCATCCTCAGTTAAATTTACATCCACCACATCATCAACAATTTGTTTCACACCCCTCTGTATTGAATAGTCTTTCAAGAATCTAGCAATTAGATTTGCATCAAAATGGTAGGCGTAAGGATATTGCCCTTCGGCATCAGCAAGTGTTATGAGATTTTTTTCAGAAAAATGTTTCTCTGAGAATAAATGTTCAACTCTGTCATCAAAGATTTTGCCATTAAGATATCTCGGAGACCTTTGACGATCGCACAGCGTCGGTGCCATGAAGCAGGAGTAATCAAATGGCTCATTGGCACTCTTAAGTTTTAACCACCATTCAGAGATACTGAATCCATCAATAAAATCAAATCTTTCAAAAGGGTGGTAAAAGTGTCTTCTATCTGAATTCCAATCAACAAATTTAATCCCCATCTTATAAGTAGCATTGCATTTTGGCATCCATTCATACTCTTGTAATCCCAGAAAATCAAAAAATGACTTAATACTACTAAAAGTTGCTTCGCCAACTCCAATTTTTGTAATATTAGAAGACTCTACCAGAGTAATCTGAACATTTTTTTTCAAGGCTTTGCTCAAATAAGCTGCCGTCATCCAACCGGCTGAACCGCCACCAACAATTACAACATTTTGTACATACTGTGACATAGTAAAAGTTCTCCTTTCGGCTTTAATTAGGTATTAATTGTAAATTCCAATAAGCTGATTCGTTAATTTATCCAGCTTTCAATAATTGCTCAATTTTATGGGTTTTGGCATATACCAAAAGACTATTTGTAAATTGGGTGAAAACCGTAAATAAGTTCTCAACCAGTTCAAAAGCTTCTTGTTGGGCTGATTCTGATAGTTGAATATCTTGTAACAATCGATCTATTCCAGATGAACCTGTCATGTGACCAGTTTCAACGTCCAAATGGAAATCTGCAAAATATCGGCATTGTTTTTGGGTAATTGCTTTAATTTCTTTGCCAATCTCTGCTGCTATGGACAACATTATATTGCCCGTTGCTTCAGTAATTTCAATGACTATTATTTTTTGAATAGGAGTAGCTTGCGAAGTATATCGATAGAGTTGATAGTTCAACCAGCGAGCATTTTTAGTTTCTTCACTCCAAAGAAACTTTAATGCATCACTAAATTGCAAGGATTTGTCAAATTCTAGGTTTTTCAAATCTTCCAGAAACCACAACCAATGATGGTCATCTTCATAAGTATGTTTGTTAATTAATGTCTGAATTGGATCGTTTGTTGGTTCTACTCGCAAAAAATACTTATTCAGTTCTCCAAAATTCATAATAAAATGAGCAGCACATGGTGCCCAAGCTAGCCTTTGTCTGGGATTTATACTTTTATCTTGCATAAAATCAAACAAGGGCAGTTGAGCAAATTCTTGCTTCTTTTGTTCAATCAATGCTAGTACTTGTTGCATTTTTAATTGTGCCGATTTTCAATGTTTAATATTCAAGCAGAAGTAACTTTTCGACTTTGTTAAAGGAAGGGTAATCTGCTCAAGCTTTGGTTGTTCAATTCCCAAAGTTTTTTTAATAGTCATTAGCTCAAAACCCACTATTTGAATAGCAAATAATGTCTAATTTGTGATATTGCAGGTTTAGTTAAGAGTGTGTGGATAATTGGTCTTTGAAGACATGATAAATCTCACCTCCATATCAGGGTTTTAGGTGTATTGTGTTATATCGTATTGAGGCTGATGCTAAATTGTAACCAGCTAATTTACTGTTATTGTTTTTACTTTAACTTCAACATATCTATGTAATAAACGTAGCTTTTACTTAAGTACGTTTGTTAAGAAATGGTCTTGTATGAGCGTTTCCTGCGCTCAGAAAAACCAAATCGGCTAGTTAGGCCTTCTACCCTAGCTAAAATTTGAGTATATACTTGGAAAGATTTTTAGACTTGTTGTAGCTAAAGATAGTATCAATAATTACTTTCCATCCTCCGGTATTAATATAGACTCAGCAGTGCGCCCAAATTCTTCTGGTGCATATTGCAAGTGAACTTCTGCACCAGACCAAGAAAACGTACCAGGTGTCACAGAACGGACTAAGTAATGGAGGCTATAAACTCCTGGTTCCAGGTGGTCGGCATAGGCGATAATGCGATCGCCTTCTCTTCTCTTACTAGTGGTAGTGCGATCGCCATAAATCATTGAAAATAAAAAAGTAACTTTATTGTCAAGTTATGAAACTCAGAGTTGTATTAGAATCCAGTGACGAAGGCGGATACACCGTCCATGTTCCCTCACTTCCTGGCTGTATCAGTGAAGGAGAAACATTAGAAGAAGCATTAGAGAATATCCAAGAAGCAATAGAACTTTACCTTGAGCCATTGGAAGATGAATGGATTACTCAAGAAGGCGTAATAGTCAGGGAATTGGTACTGTGAGCAAAGTTCACAATTTACCTTACACTCAGATTATCGCTGCTTTAGAACGGGATGGATGGATAGTTGTACGCCAGCGAGGTAGTCACATTAGATTGGAAAAAAGCATACCAAATGAAGTCTTAAAATTAACTGTTCCAGATCACCGCCCAGTTAAGCGTTCCACCCTAGCTAAGATTTTAAAGCAGGCCCGTATAGACTTGGAAAGATTTTTAGATTTGTTGTAGCCAAAGATGGCATAAATTATTACTTCCTATCCTCCAGTATTAATATAGACTCAGCAGTGCGCCCAAATTCTTCTGGCGCATATTGCAGGTGAACTTCAGCACCAGGCCAAGAAAATGTCCCAGGTGTCACAGAACGGACTAAGTAATGCAGACTATAAACTCCTGGTTCCAGGTGGCCGGCGTAGGCGATAATGCGATCGCGGTACACATTCTTAAAACCAAGTTCCCAGCTATCGGCTTTTGCTTGTAATGCAGCTGTAGCAGTTTGAAAACTCGCATCCACCGCCTCAAAACCTGATGGTAGGGGATCTTTTATCACCAGATGATCCACAGGATGATCGGCGATGATTTCTAAACCAATATCAAACACCTGTCCAGAGGCTAAAGTCAAGGGTTTATCGAAAGCATAAAGACCTGTTTTTTGCAAAACTTTCTCTTTATTAACTTGACTAATTTCTCGTGTTATGCGTAGTCCGTTAAATCTACCTGGTTGATTTCCTTGCAAGCGATAATTGTAAGCAACCAGATAGTGCAAAGTGCCATTACCTGATTTTTGCAGGGTTAAATCATTACGCCCACGAGGTAATAGATTCATCGGCAGAATTAGTTGTAAACTAGGATTTTTGTAACCTTCAAAACGATTTTCTCCTAACTTATTACCAGCTAATTCCACTGTGGCAACAAAATTAGGTGGCGTGGGTTGCAGTTGACTATAATCTACCAAAGCTGTTAAAGCTTGGGCATTATTATAGTTGGTTTGCCATGTACCATCGCGTCGTAATGCCAGAAGACTTTGGAATAATTTATCTATAACTTCGGGTTTACTCTGTTTGGCAATAAATAAGCGTAAAGCTTGCGCTTGCGTCGCAGTAGATGAACTCATCCATCCCCAACTTCTGGGTAAACTTACAACTGCTGTGCGGCCAGTTTCATAGATATTCTGTTGCAGCTTATTCACTAATTGTTGAGATTCATCTTGCCATTCTGGGAATTGAGATAAGTATCGCGCTAGTTTAATTTGAGTTGTTACATCAAAATTATTACGCTGTTCATAAATATCTGCGAGGAAAGTATTGCGTTTGTCTCCTAATTCTGCTAAGGAGATTAAAGCATTAAGTTGCAGTTGCCTTTTACAGAGTAGTTGTTTGCAAAAGTTGTATTCTCCGGGGTTTGCTAGAACTTTTTGTAAATAAGCTTTCAGGCGAAGCACCATTGCAGAATCGACTAAATTAGGGAACACCTGACCGGCTTTAGCCAAAGATTCACCCGTATAGGAAGAAACCCAAGGGTCGGATTTTTCTTGTCCGGGGAAAGCAGCAAAACCACCATCGGCTATTTGGAGTTTTTGTAATTTTTCAATCGCTTGACTTGCCTGTTGGTTAGGATTAAATTCTGTAAATGTCTGACCATATTTC
>NZ_JADEXF010000096.1 GCF_015207245.1 Nostoc cf. edaphicum LEGE 07299 | reverse complement strand
ATATCTGATTGCTCAACCAAAGCAACAAGAAACAGCGATCGCCCAATTTCCTTCCAATCCTCTAACTTGGGAAATTATCCGCAAACGCTTGCAAGAAAATCCCAATCAGCCACAATTACAGTTGATTTTGGCTAAGTATGCCTACGATCAACCAGGCATAGTGGGCGTTTTGGATCAGTTAGTAAAACAGCCCAACCTCAAACCTGAAGATTGGGAACTCATTGGGACAAGCTATTGGGAAAATAGTCAATTTCTGAAAGCGGCTAATGCTTACGCCAAAGCACCCAAAACATCGCGCAACCTCTACCGTACTGCACGCGGGTTACAGGTGGGAGGCAAAGATAAAGAAAAAGCGATCGCCACCTATAAAGAATTAGTGCAGCAATTTCCCAATAGCGAGGAAACTGGGACGGCACTACTACGGTTAGCGGAAACCGCAAAAACACTTAAAGACGGCTTACCGTATCTTGACCAGGTAATTAGTAAATTTCCCAAACAAGCTGGTACTGCACTGGCACAAAAAGCCAAAATCCAAACTCTCAAGGATCAAAAATCAGCTAGCGCAGCGTGGCAATTACTCATAGGTAAATACGGTAACTCTGACGAAGCAGCAGAATACCGTTGGAAAATCGCCCAAGATAAAGCCGAAGCCAAAGATTACGTCGGTGCTTGGCAATGGGCAGAACCAATCGTCACTAATAACCCCAATAGTATTTTGGCTCCAAGAGCAGGCTTTTGGGTAGGTAAATGGGCAGCTGCACTGGGGAAACAGCAAGAATCTAAAACTGCTTATGAATATGTGATTAGCCAGTTTCCCTACTCTTACTATGCATGGCGAGCCGCGACAATGTTGGGGCTAAATGTCGGAAACTTTGACAACGTGCGCGTCATGAACCCGGAAGTAATCGCATCCCAGCGTCCAGTACCGCCTGCTGGTTCTGAAACTTTCAAAGAATTGTATCTGCTAGGTCAAGACCGCGATGCCTGGTTACAATGGCAAACAGAATTTCAGAACAAAATTCAGCCAACAGTAGCAGAGCAATTTACTGAAGGGTTGATGCGGCTGGCTAAAGGAGAAAATCTCATTGGAATTGACAAAATTTCCAAATTGGAAGACCGGGAAATACCAGGCGAACTTGCCCAATATCAGACTCTGAGTAAACAAATCACCTACTGGCAAGCGCGTTATCCGTTTCCCTATCAGCGAGAGATTGAAAAGTGGTCTACTGAACGTCAACTCAATCCTCTGCTGGTAACTGCTTTGATGCGTCAAGAGTCACGGTTTGAACCGAAAATTAAGTCTGTTGCTGATGCTACTGGTTTAATGCAGGTGTTGCCGAGTACAGCTAAATGGATCGCGCCCCAAATCAAAGTGGATTTCAAAACAATAAGTCTAGAAAATCCCAACGATAACATCATGATGGGTACATGGTATTTGGATCATACGCATGAGCAATATAACAATAACTCCTTGCTGGCGATCGCTAGTTACAATGCTGGTCCCGGCAATGTTTCCAAATGGTTGCAAACTCTAACTACAAAAGATCCAGATGAGTTTGTTGAAGAAATTCCCTTTGATGAAACTAAAAACTATGTGCGGCAAGTATTTGGCAACTACTGGAATTATCTAAGGCTTTACAACCCGGAAATTTCTGACATAGTGACAAAGTACTCGACCACACACCCACAACTACCAACGCAATAATCTTAGAAAGTTATGAGTTGTGAGTGTTGAGTTCAAGCAATTTTTTAATTCAAAGTTCACAACTCATAGTGATATCTGTTTAGCTAATTACTAATAACTTCCTCAAAGCCTGCTGCCTCTAATCTACGCTTAACCTCACGATAAGGTAATGGTTTAAGCGGCATCTATTTCTACCTGAAGTGTCTTAATTTGAGGAAGAACAGTAGCTACTGGTGGTTCAAAATGCAGTGACAAAGCTTCTTCAAGATTAGCCAATGCCTCAGTTTCAGTTTCGCCCTGGCTAGCAATATCAATCTCTAAGCATTGTGCCACAAACCAGTTCCCTTCCTGCCATACGCTTGCAGTAAAAGTTCGTTTCATAAGTTTTTATTGTTCGGCACTTTCTGTTGATTTGATTATACGCTAGAAGAAGATCGGAGATGCATTGAAGCCGCAAACGCTTATTTGCTAAGATTTCCAGTGCGACAACATTGAAACAGGGCAACTTCTCATCGCTATGCCAACATCTACACTTGACGATAAAGACGCAGCAGCTATCGAAGCTGCCAGAGTTGGGGTTGCAATCTGCGATCGCACCGCCTGGGGACGTATCAAAGTAGCTGGCGACGATCGCCTGAATTTCTTACATAACCAAAGTACTAACAATTTCCAAATACTCAAGCCTGGACAAGGTTGTGATACGGTTTTTGTCACTTCCACAGCTAGAACAATTGATTTAGTAACTGCTTACGTTAGAGAAGATGCGGTAATCTTGCTGGTTTCACCTAACCGTCGCCAGTTTTTGATGGAATGGCTGGATAAATATATTTTTTATGCAGATAAGGTGGAATTATCTGATATTACCCAATACACCAACACCGTCAGCCTGATTGGCCCAGGAAGCGATGCTGTTTTAGAAAAGTTGGGTATTGGCGAACTCATCGGGCAACCTTACGGTAGTCACCAAGTATATACGATCGCTCCGGCTGAGGGCGTGCGAATTGCTGTGGGTAGCGGGTTAGCTGCGTCTGGATACACCTTCACTTTCCCCTATACTGACACAGAAACGGTGTGGAACAAACTGTTAGAAGTTGGGGCGGTAGAAATGAGCGATCGCGCTTGGGATGCTTTGCGAATCTTACAAGGCCGCCCTGCCCCAGATGCAGAACTTACAGATGATTATAATCCTCTGGAAGTTGGTTTGTGGCAAACAATTTCTTTTACTAAAGGTTGCTATATTGGGCAAGAAACTATTGCTCGGTTAAATACATATAAAGGTGTAAAACAACACCTATTGGGTATTCGTCTCAGTGCCCCTGTAGAAGTTGGAAGTGCGATCGCAGTTGGAGATGAAAAGGTCGGCAAACTTACTAGTTACACCCAAACCGCTGATGGTTACTTTGGACTAGGTTACATTCGCACCAAAGCTGGTGGCGTAGGCTTAAAAGTCAAAGTGGGAGAAACTGAGGGTGAAGTCATAGAAATCCCGTTTGTTTCTCACGAATATCCGTAAGTAATTCAAATCAAAATATCTTTCTCTTTCTCCCTAGCGCCGTAACAAAATTCATCTACCCAAGAAGCTATACTACGGGCATTTGTAGTTGGTAAATTTATTTTGCTCTTAAGCTCTTGTGGATGAATATTCTGTTGTTTATTGTTACTTTTAACCTCAGTAGTAATTGCTAGCGATCGCACTGATTTGCCATTACTGTTAATCTCAGTTGTAATTGCCAGCAATGCGCCTATAGGGATTCGGTTAGATGGCGGGTTGCTTTTAACCTCAGTAGCTAACGCCGCAGATGGCATAGTTTTGGCTTTGGTGTTAACCTCAGCAGTCATTGTCAGCGAGTTTCCTGAAGGTAGGCGTTCAAGAGGCGATTGTAATAATTGATATTCGCTAACAAAACCGGAGGCTGGCGTTTTTGTTGGAGTATCTGGAGCAATTTTAGTAGCAAATGCAACTACCAACTCAGGTTTGTGTGTACGAACTATTTCAGTGGGAACTGTAAATGATGGCACAAGTTGAACGGCGCGTGGCAAGTTGGAGTCTAGAGTTTTGGCAAGAGAATTAGGCGCAATCTTGGTAAGATGTTGATCCTCAGAATACTTCTGATCTAGCGGCTCGTCTTCAGCTTGGCTGGTAGCTATAGAATGGTCTGATTTGATTAAACGTAACTCTTCGTCAGGATTGAAGTTAAGACCTAAAGCAGCGACTATTTTATCTGGATCGTTATTTAGATCCAGCATAAAAGAAAGTATTTCATCAAACTGGGGTTCCAAAACAGATAGTGTTGCCAAAATAAAACCGGACAAAGGGCGGCGCAAACCATCGTAAGTGGCCCAAATTCGCATTTTGACCAGCCAGGAAATATTTTGCTTGTAGTAAATAAGCCACTTTTGTTTTAAGGATTGACGCAGCTGCTGGATATTCATTGGATGCCTCACTTCAGTCAACAAGATTGCAGACCTTGATATTGAAAATTTAGCTTTATTTCTGGGGATGAAACCGATAATAGAGCATCTGTTTGACTCTTTGACCACCTAGCAAATGATTTTCTATCAGTAGAGATACTTCATCCGGTTGAACGCCGCTATACCAAACAATGTCTGGTAATATCAGCACCATTGGCCCATTGCCACATTGTCCTAAGCAGCTGCTAGCCGTTACAGTTACACCAGGGATTGGCAAAGCTGTAAAAGCTGCTAAAACCTTGGTTGCACCTTGCTTTTTACAAGTACGATTTTGACAGACTCGCACACATTTAGGAGAAGAGTCTCGATCTATTTTTGGGAAGTCTGATGGTTGAATGATGTTGGTCATTTGTCCTTTGTCATTTGTCATTTGTCATTTGCCAAAAGTCAAAAGTCGGAAGCTAATGACCAATGACTAATGACTAATGACTAATCTATTGAAAGTCCTTTTGAGGCTAGCCATTCCGGGTTGAATATCCGCGACTGATATCGGGAACCACTATCACACAAGATGGTGACAATGGTATGTCCTGGCCCCAATTGCTTCGCTAAGGCAACAGCTGCCCCAACATTAATACCCGTTGAGCCGCCCATCAACAAACCATCTTTCCTCAGCAGTTGGTAAACTACTCGCAAAGCTTCTTGGTCATCGATTTGGATGGCATCATCAGCAGGTGCGCCTTCCATATTGGCTGTGACACGACCGTTACCGATGCCTTCAGTGATGGAATTTCCTTCTATCTTGATTTCGCCAGTTTTGACATAGCTATAAAGTCCACTACCCAGCGGATCGGCTACAACACATTTAATTGCTGGATTTTGTTCTTTTAAGTACAATGCTACACCAGCATAAGTACCGCCAGTACCAGTTGCAGTTGTCCATGCATCTATTTTACCATCTGTCTGCGTCCAAATTTCCGGCCCTGTGGTTTCGTAGTGGGCGAGGCGGTTGGCTAAATTATCAAACTGATTTGCCCAAATGGCATTTTCCAACTCAGCAGCTACTCTGCCAGATAGCTTGACGTAGTTGTTTGGGTCTTTGTAGGGGACGGCGGGGACGGGACGAACTTCTGCTCCTAGTGCTGTCAGCGCGTCTATCTTTTCTTGTGACTGGGTATCGGGAATAATAATTAGGCATTTGTAGCCTTTGGCGTTGCAAATATGTGCTAGTCCAATGCCAGTATTACCAGCGGTTCCTTCTACAACAGTACCACCAGGTTTGAGTAGACCTTTTTTTTCTGCATCTTCGATGATGTAAAGTGCGGCGCGGTCTTTGACAGAACCCCCAGGATTGAGAAATTCTGCTTTCGCAAGGATTTCACACCCTGTTTCTTCGCTAAAACTGTTTAAGCGAATTAAAGGGGTGTTGCCAACAGCGCCAAGGAAGCCATTCTTTATATCCATTTTGACTGTAATTTGTGAGTTTCTATAAAAATTTTGGCTTATAGCTGTAGCATGATTTACAACTGATTTGCCTAAAATTCTATGATACTTACATTGGAGCGCTTGCCATTGGTGTACTTCCTATCTCACTCCTAACTCCCCACTAATTCACTTTCCGTAATAAACTCTGGCATTACCGTATCCGAGCTTTCGCATATACTTGTTCCATTCCTCAGCTTGGAATCGATTGGGGAAAGGCCCGACTGCTACGTGTGGGCCCCGTGGTTGCGTCCTTTCGAGGACTCCGCCCGATCGTCCTAAATCTTGTGTCAATCCGCCTAGATTCTGCCTAACTTGTGCTGCGATCGCAGGTAACTGTTCGGAAGTGGTGGGAATGGCGACATAATATCTAGAGGCTCGCCTATTAGCATTTATATTATTGCGATCGTCTATATAGTTATAGTTGCCATTGTCTGCATTTATTTCCTGTCCGTTACCAAAGCTGATAATTCGAGCGTTATATATGCCTCGTGACTGTAGCTCATTCACCCGTTGTTGGGCGTTGGCGACTCTGTTAAAAACTCCTGACTGAATTACAGTCCGACCTTGGAACTGGCGAATGTAAGCACTGGGTTCAATCTGACGTATGGCTTCTAGTGTCTGGAAATCACTACCATCAACATAAACTAAATAGCGCTCAAAGTTCTGGTTATATTGACTAAACTGTGAACGTTGAGAGGGCTGAAAGTTCTGCTCAAATTGATTATTCGGTAAGGGTTGGGAAGGCTGAAAGTTCTGCTCAAATTGATTGTTCTGTAATGGTTGGGAAGGCTGAAAATTCTGCTCAAATTGATTGTTCTGTACTGGTTGGGTGGGCTGAAAGTTCACTTCCGGTTGATTGAAGTCCTCTGCTTGAACTGGTTGTAACTGCGGTGATGGCTGTTGACCAAAGGGAATTGGCGGTGGCGGTAAAATCTCACCAGTTTCTTGAGCCAGTAGCACGTTGCTGTTGGAAATTTGTGCTTGCGCTGGGCTAAAGTCGGGAATCAGTACTAACCATCCTCCCACTAACAAAAAAAGAAGTCTGATCGTAGGCTTCCAATCCTCAAAACTTCGGCGCAGTATCTGAAATGGGATAAATTTACTTGATATTCCTCTCGACATAATAGTTAGAAAGTAGTCACAGTATTTTTAGGTAATTTCCATCAGGAACTAATTAGTTCACCGTTGTCGCAACTATATAGCGTTAACGTAAAGTTACCTCATCTGCGTGGCAAAAAATACATCTGTAATTAATCTTAGATGAAGGAGTGAATAGCGATGTCTAGGATGGGCTACGCCGACGCTAATTCAGAGACTTGAAAACTGAAGTGCTTTATTAGCAAGGCTTTGAAGAGTGTGTGCTACAATTTGACAATCACGCATATCGTGTCGTGCTTTGTATGAAAAAAGTCGTCGTTGGTCTTTCTGGTGGCGTTGACAGTTCCACTGCCGCAGCTATCCTGCACCATCAGGGCTATGAAGTGATTGGTTTGACTCTTTGGCTAATGAAAGGCAAAGGTCAATGTTGCTCTGAAGGTATGATCGACGCGGCTGAACTCTGTGAACAATTGGGCGTTCCCCATCAGGTTGTGGATATTCGAGATGTCTTTCAGACGCATATTGTCGATTTCCTGGTGACTGGTTACAGTGCTGGGATCACACCTTTGCCTTGCTCACAGTGCAATAAAACGGTGAAGTTTGGGCCAATGGTGCAGTATGCTCGTGAACAATTGGGGTGCGATCGCATCGCCACTGGTCATTATGCCCGAATTAGCTATGACGAAGCAACTGGACGTTACCAATTATTAAGGGCTGTTGACCGTAACAAAGACCAGTCATACTTTCTCTATGATTTGTCTCAAGATTTACTTGCAGCAACCATATTTCCTCTAGGGGAATTAGAAAAAACTGATACGCGCCGGATTGCGACTGAATACGGACTAAAAACTGCTGACAAGCCAGAAAGTCAAGACTTATGCTTAGTGGAAAGTAACGGTTCCATGCGGGCATTTTTGGATAAATATTTAGCTCCCAAAACAGGCGATATTGTCGATGTGACAGGCAAAGTTTTGGGACAACATGATGGTGTCCATCATTACACCATTGGTCAGCGCAAAGGCTTGGGGATTGCGGCTGCCGAACCGTTGTATGTGATTGAATTAGATGCGGAAAATAATAAAGTAGTAGTAGGCGATCGCACTAAGGTAACTCAACCAGAATGCACTGTAAATCGGGTAAATTGGGTTTCTATTGCAGAACCATCCACCCCAATTCATGCCGAAGTGCAAATTCGCTATCGTTCAACGGCTACACCAGTAACGGTGATTCCGTTGGAAAACTCCCGTGTGCGTTTGGTGTTTGATGAACCCCAAATCAGCATCACCCCCGGACAAGCGGCGGTGTGGTACGACGGGGAAAAAGTGTTAGGTGGCGGAATTATTGAACAGTTTAGTTAAGAATAACTCTTACCCTGTTTTGGCATAAACCAAAGCCACCTTGTAGAGACGGCGATTTATCTATCGCGTCTCTTCCCTTAACCGAACCCTATTGAATAATCCCCAATGCGTAGGCGTAGCCAGCCATAGGCATCGCCGAAATAGCAAATGCGTACTCCGAAATAGCAAATGCGTACCCCGAAATAGCAATTGCGTACCCCGAAATAGCAATTGCGTACCCCGAAATAGCAAATGCGTACTCCGAAATAGCAAATGTGTACCCCGAAATAGCAAATTTGTACCCCGAAATAGCAAATGTGTAGGCGTAGCCAGCCGTAAGCATCGCCATGATTGCAACAATTTAGCTTTGTCACGCCAGCGTAACGCACCGCAAATCTTTGGTGGAGAAGTTTTGCGACTTGTGTATACACAAGTCTGAAATAGTTTACTAACCTGGTTTTTGCGTCAGTTTTACCCCACCCTAACCCTCCCCTTGCAAAGGGGAGGGAATAAGAT
>NZ_JADEXF010000095.1 GCF_015207245.1 Nostoc cf. edaphicum LEGE 07299 | reverse complement strand
AAAATACATAATTATTAAAAAATCTGGCATATCTTTCCTCACCAATATATGCTCCATTACCCCATTGGTAAAGTTCATAAACTTCTTTAGGTAAACGAAAAGGTAATAACTCAGTTACTTTTTCTTCAATTTCCTGATATGTGAGTCCAAATTCTAAGGATTGAAAATGAGCAAATTCTAAATCCTCGTGGTCTTGAAACCAATTTAAAACTCTATCTAGAGCATCTGTTAATAGTGACATAGATGCGGAAATTTTTATTTTGATAAACAATTTTCTCTAACTTAACTTATCTTTCTACTTAGGGTATGATTAAAATAAAAAATAACCCCTCCATCAAACAGCAGCTTTCACAATTTGATTAAGTTTGTTCTTGCTGCTCTAACCAAACTGCCAAATCAGCAACTTCAGAAAAATCAAGCAGTTCTTCTCCCAACTCCTCTAACTGTTCAGCAGATAAATTCCGAACCTGCTCAACTAATGATCCATCAATATCACCAAAGCGCCGTTTAAGCTGACGACTAATCAATTTCAATGCTTCCTTTTGAACGATATCTTGATAAATGACAGACTCTTTCATAATATCCTCCCGTAAAAATTGCCGAACCAAATCCTTTTCAAACCGCAAACCCGCCAGAATTTCTACACAACCCGCGATATTCTGTCGCTCCTCCCTATCTGGAATTGTAGCGACTTGTTCAGCCACTTGTGCCAGTAAAGTTTGTGGCGAGTCAGTTCGCGTCAAACTTGCTAAAGGTAACAGCGCCGGATTAACTAAAAATAGTGTTGAATCTTGCTCCCAAAGACGAACAACCTGATATTGGTGAATCGTCGTGTTATCCCGATATTCTTCAGTAAAAGCCATTTCGTTAGTAGTTTCCTGCAAAAAGATTAGCACTTGCACTACAGGACAACGATACTGGCGCTTCAACCTCACAGAATAATCGAGCATTCGGAAATTAAGCGCCGGATTAGATTTCGCCAAAGTTTGAAATTCAATGTGCAAAATTTGGTTAGCTACTTGCAAAAATGTCACAGAATCCGCGCGAATTGGTTCAAGCGTGAGTTCCGTTTTTAAGACTTTAATTTGTTGCACCTCTACCCCAAGCAACCAACGGGCAAACTCGGCTGGGTACTGTTCAGCTAAATATTTACAAGCGTTGTCGTAACTCACCCTTTTCCTCTTCTTTTGACAGAAAAAAACAGCCGCCTCCACAAGGAAAGCAGCTGTTTTACAAATTATGTAACTACAAAGTATTAGTAATCGAAGTCGCCGCCACCAGCGCCAGCGCCAGCAGGAGCGCTATCCTTAGGCTCAGGCTTGTCAACTATAATACATTCGGTTGTCAACACCATGCCAGCGATGGAAGCAGCGTTTTGCAGAGCAGAACGAGTTACTTTAGCAGGGTCAACAATACCAGCAGCTAACAAATCAACAAACTCGTTGGTTGCAGCGTTGTAGCCAATGTTGAAATCCTTCTCTTTGACGCGTTCAGCAATAACAGCACCATTCTGACCAGCGTTTTCAGCAATCCGCTTCAGAGGTGCAGGTAAGGCACGAACAACAATCAAAGCACCAATCAACTCTTCATCCTTAAGGTTGGTCTTTGCCCACTCTTCCAATTCAGGAGCAAGGTGAGCCAGAGTTGTACCACCGCCGGGAACAATACCTTCTTCCACAGCAGCTTTGGTGGCGTTAATAGCGTCTTCTAGGCGCAGTTTCTTGTCTTTCATTTCGGTTTCGGTTGCTGCACCAACTTTCACTACAGCAACACCACCAGAGAGTTTAGCAAGACGCTCTTGTAATTTTTCTTTGTCGTAAGAAGATTCGGTTTCTTCGATTTGACGACGAATCTGTTCGACACGAGCCTTAACAGCAGCTTCGTTACCTTCGGCAACAATTGTGGTGCTGTCTTTGGTGATGGTGATCCGGCGAGCTTTACCCAGGCTATCCAGCTTGGTGTTATCTAGCTTCAGACCAGCGTCTTCAGTGATTAGTTGACCACCAGTTAAAACGGCGATATCTTCTAGTAGTGCTTTGCGGCGATCGCCAAAGCCAGGAGCCTTAACAGCAGCGACGTTGAGTACACCGCGCAAACGGTTTACTACCAAGGTTGCCAAAGCTTCTTTTTCAATATCTTCGGCGATAATCACCAAAGGACGACCAGCACGAGCTACTTGCTCTAACACTGGTACAAGGTCTTGTACCAAAGCGATTTTCTTATCGGTCAGCAGTATGAAAGGCTCATCAAAAACCGCTTCCATCCGCTCAGGGTCGGTAGCGAAATAAGGAGAGATGTAGCCTTTGTCAAAGCGCATCCCTTCAGTGATTTCCAACTCGGTGAACATAGATTTCCCTTCTTCTAGGGAAATTACGCCTTCTTTGCCCACCTTGTCCATTGCTTGGGCAATCATCTGACCAACTTCTTCGTCATTACCAGCCGAGATCGCACCAACTTGGGCAATGGCTTTGGAATCTTCCACTGGACGGGCGTGTTCAGCAATTTTTTCTACCAAGAAGGCAGTAGCTTTGTCAATACCGCGCTTCAGGGAAATTGCGTTAGCACCAGCTGCAACGTTCCGCAAGCCTTCTTTGACGATCGCGTGAGCTAAAACGGTAGCAGTGGTGGTGCCATCGCCCGCAGCATCATTGGTCTTAGAAGCAGCTTGACGAATCAGAGCTACACCAGTGTTTTCAATATGGTCTTCTAACTCGATTTCTTTGGCGATCGTTACACCGTCATTAACAATTTGCGGTGCGCCAAATTTCTTTTCTAGGACTACGTTACGACCTTTGGGGCCAAGGGTAACAGCTACAGCCTCAGCCAGGATGTCAATGCCTCGTTCCAAGGCGCGACGGGCGTTTTCGTTGTAGATAATGCGCTTTGCCATAGGTGTCTAAATTCCGGGAGTAAGTCAATTTTTTTTGAATTGGGCATTGGGTATTGGGCATTGGGCATTGTCTTTGACATTCCCTATTGCTTATTCCCCACTCCCCACTAGATAACAACTGCTAAAATATCTTTTTCAGAAAGCAGTACATATTCTTCGGTGCCGAGCTTGATGTCAGTGCCAGCGTACTTAGAGTACAGCACCTTATCGCCGACTTTAATTTCCAATTCCTGACGGTTTCCGTCGTCATTACGCTTGCCAGGGCCAAGAGCCACTACTTCCCCTACCTGGGGCTTTTCCTTGGCGGTATCGGGCAAATACAGACCACCTGCGGTCTTTTCCTCAGAGGCGTTCACTTTTACGAAAACGCGATCGCCTAAAGGTTTAACTGTAGAAACGCTTAGAGATAAAGCTGCCATAATTATTTTCTCCAGAGTTTAGCACTCTCAACTCCTGAGTGCTAATTTACCGAAAAGTGGCGTCTAATGGCAAGAATGCCTTGAGTACGGGTTCCCGAACTAGAAGGTCATAGATGTACTTAAGTATAAATGCTTAATTATTTATACCTTGCGGGTTTTGTTCTGTAAGTTACGAAGAGAGTAAGGAGTGGAGAATTAAGAGTTATGAAAATTCTTCCCTATTCCCCATTCCCTACTCTCCAGTCAACTTTATTTGCAAAGCTTGCAAATTGTTATAGAACTGTAATCAGGGAGCCGCTCGATGAGTAACAATACAGTGACAGCGATCCAGTCCAACCATCAAATTCCCCAAAAAACTCAATCTTTGGAACATAAGACCCTGAGTAATTGTGTAGAAAGTTTAGGACTTGCAAAAATTCAGCGAGACATTTTTATTTGCGCTGACCAGGCAATTGCTGCTCAAAACGAGCTAGTCTGGAATTCTGGGATTACTTAAAAAAGCGACTTAAAGATTTAAAACTCGATGAGCCGTAGTAAAGTCATTCTATTTGCGTCTATAAAACTAAAGCCAACTGCTTGCGTGTTTCTGGTTCTAGACCCATAATGGTGGTTTACCCTGATGGTGTCTGGTATCGCCAAGCAAACCCGGAAGTTATCCTGCGGATTATCCGAGAACATTGAATAGGCAATAAGGTGGTAGAAGAATATGCGTTTTCAATCCATCTTTTGCCAGAAACTTCCCTAGTTTCTTGTGAACACCTCATAGAGGCTTAACAACCAAAAGATATGGTATAGCAGTAAGCTTTAAGAAAGTGCGGGTTGGTTTTGAGGTTGGGTCATCTTTTAAGCCAATACTTACTTGTAAGTCCGAAAGATTATTATTTAATCAGTGTTTTTTACCCCGCCCCTTTCAAAGCGATATATAATAGCGCATTATAGATACTACTGCTATACGTATCCTTGCTGGACTTTTGCTATCTAGCTACTAGTCTCTTGAAAGTGCTCGGCATTTTTGAGGTTTCGAGACAGCAAAGGCGAGTTAAGTAGGAAAAAGGACAACATCTCGAAATAACCCACCATAGAGGATAAATATTCAAGACTTTGATGGACCGAAGCGCGACAAGTGCCACTGCTATGAAAGAGCCCAGCATGAAAGATCACAAACGACTTCTATTGATTGATGATGACCCTAACCTCATCTTGCTGGTGAAGGATTACTTAGAATTCCGGGGATACGAAGTCATCACCGCTGAAAATGGACGTGAAGCTCTGGAAATTTTAGAGCAAGATGTTCCAGACATGATTATCTGCGACGTGATGATGCCGGAAATGGACGGATATACTTTTGTGGAACAAGTCCGGCAAAACGAACGCACCAGCTGGATTCCGGTTCTTTTCCTTTCAGCTAAGGGACAAAGTGCAGACCGAGTTAAGGGTCTGAATAAAGGTGCTGATGTTTATATGGTCAAACCTTTTGAACCAGAAGAACTCGTAGCGCAAGTTGAATCCTCACTGAAACAAACTATCCGTTGGAAAGAACACCAAGCTAAAGGAGGCGAAAACGGTTCCCGTATCCAGGTTCCCTTCGATGTGCAATTAACCCCAACCGAACTGAAAGTAGTCCAGTTTGTCGCTAGGGGTTTAGCTAACCGGGAAATTGCTGAAGAACTAAATGTTAGTCAGCGTACGGTTGAAAGCCATGTGTCCAACATGTTGGGCAAAACTAATCTCCATAACCGCACTGAACTAGCGCGGTGGGCGATTGAAAATCAAATGGCATAGTGAATTTTAGATTTTGGATTTTGGATTGATAATCTAAAATCCAAAATCCGAAATCGAAAATTAATTACCAACCATCTTCTTCAGGGCTGGATTGGTGCAAAACTTCTAAATCCAGTTCATCTAGGTAAGTTAGGGCGCTTTCAATCTGAGAAACAGTACCTCGCAGTTCCAGATCGAAGCAGCTATATTGTGGCACGTTTGCGCTTACCTGAGCATCAGCAATAATGACTATGACCCCATAGTGAGAAACCAGTCGTGAAATGACTGGTTCCTCATGCAAGTCTTTAGGAATGCGAACTTGGATGCGAGTTTGGGTGCGTCTATTATCTAAAATATCAGTATTAGATTTTACTTGTTTATTTGGAATTGCCATTCTAGCTTCCTACTCGACTTCTGGGATGGAGGTTTTACTTTGCACAATTCTTTTAACACTAGCGTCACTTATCCCACGCAGGCAAGCAAGAAAGTATTTGCTTTGGCAAACCATTAATCTAGATGTAGTAAATGTGAAGAATTACTCATAATTCGGCAGTTATGAGGTTAATTGTTATGTTATAGCGATTTTCGAGCAGATTGAGTATAGCCAATCTGTAGGGTTACAACAATTGTTGTAACCCTAATTTATTGTGTATAAGATTTACTACTGAAGTTGTAACTGCTATATATGTTACTTCGTCAAAATTTTAGGGAACTCTATTAATAGAACCTTATAGGTTTAACCCTCTGTTTAGATATCAATAAAAATCGACTCTTTAGGATATTTACTTCTGTGTAATGACCTATTGTATAAATCCCCATTGTCCAAAACCTGTTGATGCAGTGAATGCAAACAACCTTATTTGCCGTAACTGTGGGTCAGAAATACTATTGCAAGGACGCTATCGGGTAATCAAACAACTAGGACAAGGTGGCTTTGGTAATACTTTTGAAGTTGACGAGTGTGGGAAAACTAAAGTTTTAAAAGTGCTGACTGAGAAGAACTCCAAAGCCATTGAACTGTTTCAGCAGGAAGCAAAGGTTTTGAGTCAGCTAAACAGTGCGGGTATTCCCAAGGTAGAACCAGATGGTTATTTTACTGTTTTACCTAAAAATAGCTCTGTACTATTGCACTGTTTAGCAATGGAGAAAATTGAAGGCGTAAATTTAGAGCAGTGGATGGAATTTCGTAATTATCAACGTCTTTCTGAAGCTCAAGCTCTCAATTGGCTAAAACAACTTGTAGAAATTCTCGCTTTAGTACACGCTCATAAATATTTTCACCGTGATATTAAGCCTCAGAATATCATGCTGCAACCAAGTGGGCAGCTTGTCTTAATTGATTTTGGTGCAGTTCGACAAGTCACGACAACCATTGTGGCGGGAAATTCCCATACCAGAATTTTTTCACAAGGCTATTCACCGCCAGAGCAACAAAACGGTTATTCGGTACAGCAGTCAGACTTTTTTGCATTGGGACGGACTTTTATTTTTCTGCTCACAGGTAAGGAACCCCAGGATAAAGAAATTTATGACCCTCTGACTAATGAGTTGCACTGGCGAAAATCTGCACTCAATCTTTCTCCACTTTTGGCAGATTTAATCGACCATTTGATGGCTCCTACTGCAAATCATCGTCCTCAAAATACGCAAGTGATTTTGCAGAAATTGGACGGAATTGAAAAAGCGTTACAAACGCCTAGAATACTATGGCCACAAACGGCAATTCAATCAAGCAATGGGTCTAAATCTGCTGCCTCATCTAGTTCTGTTGCTACTGTCTCAGTCGGTGGAGCAAAATCAGTCAATGCGTCTTCTAGCCAGACTCAACAAAGCCAAAAAATTTGGCAAGTTCTCATTGGTTTAGGACTAGGATGTTTTGCTGTTGTTATTGCGGCTATTAATCAACCAAACACCAAAAATCCGGTTTCTGCTTCTCCTGTAGAAAATGTTCCGGTAGCTATTCCTAGTCCAGTTACCCAAATTCCTGAAATCCCATTAACTGTTAAATCTCAACCTACAATAAGTCCTTCAACTTTACCTACATCTGACAAAGTAGAAACCGAACAAGCTCAAATAGAGGAGATAGAAAAACAAAAACTTCAAGCTGCTTTAAAAGCGGAGGAAGAAAGACAAGCGGCTATTAGAAAAGAAGCTGCTCTTAGAACAGAAAGAGAGCAGTTAGAAGCTGTGATAAGGGAAAAAAGAGAAATGAGGCAAAGAAGAGAGCAGTTAAATGCTGATATAAGGGCAAGGGCTTTAATAACACAAAAAAGGCAACAAGCCGAAAAACAGCAACAGACAAAAATTAGCCTTGAAAAAGCTAAACAAGTTTACTTGCAAACTAAGGAGCAACCAAAAATAACTGTAACATCCTCAAATAAACGGCAACCACCATCTAAGCAACAAGTTATAACAAAACTACCAAATAATGCAGTAGATACAAATAATGATGGGGCTAACATCCCTAATCCTTGGGAATCTACATATCCCATACCTAAAGCTTCCGATGAATTAGAACAAGTAATAAGAGAGGGAAATCAATGATGAAATTCGTAGTGAGAAGCTTAATTACTTTGGTGGTAACTAGCTCGGTTTTCTTATTAACATCAATGAGAAGTGATGCACAGGTAAATATCAACAGACTAGCTCAAGTAGTGAAAAGCTGCCAAGGAGATATACTTTCTTATAATTATTACAAGCGAATGAAATTTGATACAAATAGTATTAATCAATATCTGAAAAATTCCTATAACCAAGAGCAAGCAATCAGATCTTGTATATATAATCGATATCATTACTCGTTAGTATTGACTAAATATACTTGGCTTGATTCAACAGGAGAAATACTTCCTGGATATCCTGTTGAGAAAGACAAGTTCACAATTAGTCAGTGAAAACAGTTTTAAATTAAACAACACTTACCATCAGTTTGAGGTAATACGTCTGTGGGAACAACCGACAGACAGGTTTTTGAGTATTCCAGGTCTATTACCCTTTGCCGTGCTAAGTCAGACAAACGATCCTACAATGGTATTAACCGAAGTAGCCAAAGCAGTTGAAGCAATTAGCGATCGCCAGCTACAAAGAAATATAGCTGCTGCCAGTGGAATTTTAGCAGGTCTGGTGTTAGATAAAAATGTAATTAGCAAGATTTTAAGGAGTGAGATTATGCGCGAATCAGTCATTTATCAACAAATCCTAGAAGAAGGTGAAGCTAAAGGCGAAGCCGAAACAAGAAGAAAGTTGGCTTTAAATTTGTTGCGAATTGGAATGAGTTTAGAGCAAATTGCTCAAGTTACTGAATTATCTGTTGAGCAAGTTCAAGTTTTACAAGAGGAGATTCAAAAATCTTAATTTTAATTAATAGTTTTAGAAAATACATGGCTATACAAACAAAACCCGCATTAGCGGGTTTCAATGTTTTTATTAATCCGCGCAGACGGAATTGGTTTGTGTAGAGGCGATAAC
>NZ_JADEXF010000094.1 GCF_015207245.1 Nostoc cf. edaphicum LEGE 07299 | reverse complement strand
TGCTAGTAAATATTCTAAGTCACAGGGGGTTTCGGCACGTACAATTACTGAGTGCAGCAAGTTGTCAAGAAACAACAGTTGTTCTTTTGTCATTTGCTGGTGATTGAGTTTGAGTCCAAGGTATGGCAATTGTTGAAAGATTTTGTGCAAGTGCTTCCCACCTCGGACGACGGCTGTTGCTGGGTTGTTCAACTCGTGGGCTAGACCAGCTGCTAAAGTGCCGAGTGCAATTAGCTTTTGGTGGTGTTGTGACATAGATTCCAACATTTGCACCCGTTGCGCCGTGATGATTAAAAGGTCGCGCGTAATCGACGGACAGGTTGTCAGCATTTCCCAGAAAGTATCTGTGTCCCATTTCAACATATAGCTCGGTTTCACGGCACGCACGTTGACGAGATGGTAAGGAGCATCTAATAGAATCAACTCATGACCTGTATATGTTCCAGCACCAAAACTCATTACGTGTTTTTCTGCATTGCCGACCTTTTTGGTAAACTCGATTTCGCCTTCTATCAGCACATAGAAATAGTCTAGTGGTTCTCCCTCAATGGCTATGTACTCTCCCGAAACCAGACATAGTTCGCAGCCGTGTTCAGATAACCATTGGAATTGCTCATTTGTCAATTGTGCAAAAAGTGACACTTGACGCAAAGCATCTAACATAATTACACCTTACTTAGATATTGATGGATGAACTGGATAGCGATCGCACCCTCTCCAACGCCAGAAGCAACTCGCTTCACAGAGCCGTTACGCACATCTCCAGCCACAAATATGCCTGGTACACTGGATTCAAGCAGGAAGGGTTGGCGATCCAGTTTCCATGCCTTTGAACATTGTTTATTGGCTATCAAGCTTGGCCCAGTTAAGATAAACCCTTGTTCGTCTCTCTCCACAATCCCAGCCAACCAATCAGTGTGTGGCTTTGCGCCAATTAAAATGAACAGCAGCTTTGTGGGAATGGTTTCCTGCTCGTGGGTTTTAGTGTTAGCGATCGTAATTGCTTCTAGGTTAGTCTGGCCATGAGCCTCGACGATGTGGGACTGAAACTGTACTGTGATATTGTCTGTTGCTAAGATTTGGTCTATCAAGTACTTTGACATACTTGTAGCCAGTGAGTTGCCGCGTACCAACATAGTCACATGGCGAGCATACTTAGAAATGTACACCGCAGCCTGCCCGGCTGAGTTAGCTCCGCCAACTACATAAACATCTTCATTTTGGCAGGAGAGTGCTTCCGTCATTGCCGCACCGTAGTATACACCGGCCCCAGTCACATTCTCAATGCCGGGCACATCAAGCTTGCGATATGAGACACCTGTCGCAATTAGCAGTGCGTAACAGCTTAATTCTGTCCCGTCTTTCAGCTTGATGATGCGACAAGAATCTTGCAAGCGAATGTCAATTACCTCTTGAGGCGAGAGAATTTCTACCCCAAATCGTTTAGCTTGAGTAACGGCGCGGCGAGCTAATTCCGATCCAGTAATTCCTTGGGGAAAGCCTAAATAGTTCTCGATACGGGAACTTGTTCCTGCTTGCCCCCCTGGAGCCTCTTTTTCAATCAATACTGTGCGTAGGCCTTCAGACGCTCCATAGACTGCTGCTGCTAAACCAGATGGGCCAGCCCCCACGATCACCAAGTCGTAAAAGGGCATTTGGGCCTGCATCTTCAACCCGATTTTTTCAGCAATTTCGGCGTGCGTTGGCTGTATGAGATACGAACCGTCAGGGCATATTACTAGTGGCAAATGTGTGGTATTACATTGAGCATAACTAACCCACTGACGCGCTTCTTCCTCTGCCTCAATGTCCAACCACTGATAAGGCATATAGTTGCGGGACAAGAAGTCCTTAATGTGATGACTCTTGGGCGACCAACGGGAGCCAATAACGCGAATACCTTCAAAGGGTGGGCGGTATGACGAAACCCAATCGTCTAATAAATCGCTAAGAACTGGGTACAGAATATCTTGTGGCGGCTCCCACGGTTTCATAAGATAGTAATCAATCTTTGCTGTATTTATCGCAGAGATAGCAGCATCGGTGTCCGCATAAGCTGTTAGCAAAACTCGTTTTGCAGACGGGAAAATTTCCATAGCCTGTTCAAGGAACTGCACGCCCGACATTTGTGGCATCCGCTGGTCTACCACACAGAGGGCAACTGTCTCATTACGTAATTTTACCTGTTGCAATACTCTCAAAGCATTTGCACCTGAGTCGGCTCGTAGTACCCGAAAACGATTACCATACTCATGTCGGAGATCTCGCTCTATTACTCGTAGAACTCCGGGGTCATCGTCAACAGTAAGTAGTACAGGATTAACCAAAATTGCTCCTTTCTAGGAATGATGTTTGTAATTATTTAACTAGCCAGAAAAACTGAGTTTTTTGGTATATAATATTACGAGCTAAATTAAGGAAGGCTAAGCGTGCAGGGAAAGAAAAACTTCCCCAGCACCCCCCGCTCTCCCTGCTCCCTTTACTCCTTTTAACAAATAACTTTCCTTAACCGAACTGTATTGAGCGTAGTCCTAATAGCTTTGGATAAACCGCCGTTTCCTTGTTGGAACTATGTATCTTTTATCTAATTAGGACTACTAAAATGTGTTTTAACGCAACTTACACACTTGCCAGTTGAACAGTTTCATACTCATCCAAAACGGTTACACTGTCGCAAAATGCACTCGTCATCAGGAATTGTTTCACGTTCTCCGGTGCGCCGACGATGTAGAGTTCAACATCAGAACCCAGTTTTTGCTTGGCGAAAATCAGAGACCGTAGACCAGCAGTAGTAATACATTCCAGGTCTTGTAGTAGTAAGACCAGACGATTGATTGGCTGTGCTGTAGCTTTAGCGATCGCTTCCTGAAAATGTACCACACCGTTGGCATCCAATAACCCAGTTAAGGAGATTTTGGCAATACCATTACTAACTTCCAACACTGTTGCGTCGAAAGATACTTGAGTCGGAAGCAGTCTCACCTTAACTTTCACATCGTCTTGAGTAACTGGCAGTTTGACTGTCAGGTTTACAGGATCAAAATCGGCATACCTTTGCCCGTTGATCCAAACATCGCCAATCTTCACACTACCTGGTGGTAAGATATCTGGTGCAACTCGCAGGATATTGTCCTTAAATCCACCTGGCTTTGGTTTAAAGTACAAATCCATTGGCTGTTTAGTAATCAGCAGATTCGTATAAACGCAAGCTAAGTAGGCTAATTCAAACGAGTGATAACCGCTCATTGAGTGGCTTCCCTTGCCTCGTTCGGTTCCTAATAAGTAAGGAATCCCATTTGATAGAACATTGAAGTAGATACCGCCAGCCACGTAATCAAGGAACCAAGCATTGTAGAAGGCTGCCGCTTCACGGGCTTGGCGTTGATACTCAGGTTTATCAAGTGAACCGTTGAGGATCAGGTAGGCTAAGATAGCTTGTTCTTGTTGCCACCAAGCTTTCCGATTATGCCAGACAAAACGGTGTACCTCTTGCCCTGGTTTTAAGGTGCGTTCGACTACATCGTACCACCCCCCACGCTGTTGGTCGCTACCGACTGCTGGCATGATTTCTGCAATCTTTTCTGCCAGAGCCACATAGTTTTCTTTTGGTTTCAGGTGGTTCATCCGCATTAAGTTCCAAGCAATTTTCAGGTTATGACCTACAACTGCTCGATTTTGCTGCCATCCCCAAGTTGTATCGTGAGTCCAGTCCTCATAAAAACGTTCTTGAACAAATGGGCTATGGTCATAATCTGGGAACCGCTTCTCAATGGTGTCGAAGGTGTACTCCAGGAAGTTTGCGTATTCTTCTTTGCCAGTCGCTAGCCAAAGATTGATCAAATAAGCTGGAGCATGATCGCCTACAGAGTTCCAGTTTTTCTTGGCGCGATTGTGGCCTAGAGTCTGAGAGTGGGGGCTGAGAGTAATCGGATCGATGTGGGAGAAAAATCCTCCTTTCTCTGTCTTGTCCAAGAAATACTTGTCAAACAGATTAATCGTCAACTCGATATCTTTGATGATGCGTGGATCGCCTGTTATCCGATAGGTTTGGGTGGGGCCAGCTAGGGCATAAATTTGCTCATAAGCTGGAATAGCGTCATAATCATCCCCAAATTCTGAGGAGAATATTTTCTGTTCGCTGCCACCTGGTTTGACATCAACACCATGATACCAATAGCAAATTCCTTCGCCTTCATCGAGAAAACGCATGTGTTGGCGGAGGTATTCAGTGCCTTTTTCCGCAGCTTCAAGATAGCGATCGTCTCCAGTCATCATGTAGGCTGTGGCAAAACCATAAACTAGACGAGAAATGGTGTCAGTTTCCTGACGAGTACTATCTTCTTTGGAACCAACTAAACCGATACCAGTCCGATATTTTCGATAATCAATATCGCCATCTTCAAACTGGGCTTTGAGGTAAAAATCGCCAAGGCTTCGGATCTGCTTGACCCACCAATCTGGTCTTTCAAAAAGATACTCGTTTTCTGTTCTACCCGGAAAAACTATGTGTTTAGCTTCAAACTTATGCTCACCTGCCTCAGGATAAAAAATGCCATACACGAAAAGATAGCAATTTGGCACGAGCATTGAATTTATTTGGCTAGTGCAATCAAAGAAAGGCTCATCTAAATTCCGTACTAGTTCAGCATAGGTCATTGAGGTCAATGCTACTTCAAATTTCCTGCCATCTGACGTTTTGAGATTAAAAGTACCAGAATCTCCCTTACTTGAATCAAAAGCGGTAACATATCCAGCAATCAAATCCGAAAACGAAAAGCCTACATTACTCATTGAATTAACTCCAAATTGGAAATTCATTAACTGAAAACTATTTAGAAATCAGAACAACAACGCTACGCTCTTTAACGGAATAGACATTATCTGAAACTACAGTTTCTTCCCCTGGCTCTGCAATATCTATCGGAGAAGGAAGAGCAGTATCTACGACTCTGTACCATTTTCTATCTTTAAGAGAAGGAATTTCAAACTCTAGATCCTCCCAGTACATATTGAGCATGACATGAATATCTGCTTCTTCTTCAAAGCCACCGAGAGTAAATGCAATAACTCTCGCATGAGAATCGTGCCAACCTGGTTTGAACAACTTGCAGCCATGCCAAGCAATGTCTGCTAAACCGCGTTCGTTAACTTCACCAGTGAAAAAATTACTACGACGTAAAGCAGAATGGCAGTAGCACTTGCGGAAATTAATCATTAGTTTGAAGAACCTGAAAATATCAGCATTCTTCTGGGCAAGATTCCAATCTAACCAACTAATTTCGTTATCTTGGCAGTAAGCGTTGTTGTTACCCTTTTGAGTACGTCTGACTTCATCACCAGCCACAACCATTGGCACACCTTGAGAGAGCATGAGAATGGCTGCAAAATTCTTAACCTGTCGCCGACGTAATCCATCAATTTGGGGATTGTCAGTTTCTCCTTCAACCCCACAATTCCAACTCAAATTGTCATTGATGCCATCCCGATTGTTTTCACCATTCGCGTCATTGTGCTTGTGGTTGTATGAAACTAAATCATTGAGGGTAAATCCATCATGACAGCTAATGAAGTTGATGCTGTTAATTGGTAAATGTCTGCTCGATTGGTAAAGGTCAGAACTTCCAGCAATGCGCCAAGCAACTGCCCCAACCATTCCTGCATCTCCTTTAACAAAGCGCCGGATGTCATCTCGAAAACGTCCGTTCCATTCTGCCCAACGATATCCAGGGAAATCGCCAATTTGATAAAGCCCACCGGCATCCCAAGCCTCGGCAATGATTTTGGTGTCAGCTAGTGTTTCGGATGTTTCAATGTGCCAAATCACCGGCGGATGGCTCATTGGTACCCCGTCTTGGCTGCGAGATAAGATGGAGGCTTCATCAAAGCGGAAACCATCGACATGCATCTCTTTCACCCAAAATTCCAGGCAATCTACAATTAACTTTTCTACTATGGGATGGTTGCAATTGACGGTATTGCCACACCCGGAGTAGTCCATGTAGTACTGCTTATCCCAAGGCACTAGGTGATAAAAGATATCATTAAAAAGACCTTTAAAGCTGATGGTTGGGCCTTCATGGTTGCCTTCGTCGGTGTGGTTAAAGACTACATCTAGAATGACTTCAATCCCTTCTTTGTGTAAAGCCTTGACCAAATCTCGAAACTCTCTGATATGATTTCCGACATCAGGGAAAGCGCAATATGAAGCTTCAGGAGCAAAGTAACTGTGGGGGTTGTATCCCCAGTAGTCTTTTAGTTCTTTACCGTTGACTTCTCGGAGAAGGTTCTTTTCGTCAAAGTCAAATATTGGCAGCAGTTCAACAGCTGTGATTCCTAACTCTTTCAGGTAAGGAATTTTCTCGATAATTGCAGAAAAAGTGCCTGGGTGTTTGCAGCCTGAAGAAGGCGATCTGGTAAATCCGCCAACGTGTACCTCATAAATTACGGTGTCGCTCATTGGGCGGTTAAGCGGGCGATCGCCTTCCCAGTCATAATTAGACGTATCAATAACTACACTACGCATAGATGTAGTCAGGTTGTCTTTTGACCCTAAAGCATCGTTGCGCTGCCAAAGAGTATTGGTGTTTCCTCTAGCATAAGGGTCAAGCAGTACCTTATTTTTATTAAAGCGGTGTCCTGCTCCGTGTAAATCAGGATTCCCATTAACTCGATAAGCGTAGTGAGCGCCCGGTTTTAACCCTCTGACATAGACATGCCAAAAATGGAAGGTTTTATTGAATTTTGGGTTTAACTGAATAATTTGTCTTGGCTGCGGAGCATCATCGCGATCAAACAGCAAGAGTTCGACAGAGGTAGCATGTTCTGAAAAGATGGAAAAGTTTACTCCATCTTTGTCTGGTATCGCACCAAAAGGGTGTGAACATCCCGATTCTACTTGGTAATCAGGTATTTCTAGTTCAACCTGATATCTATCTGTAGTTAAAGTCATTCTTTCTCTGTGTCCTTATAGCATTTAACTGGTGGGCCATTTAGCATGCTTTTAGCCATCAAAAAATTATTAATGGTCAAAGTTGTGTTAAATTACCCCTTAATTGTTGACTACAATATTGCCCTGAAGAAGGCTTACTGATTGGAAAAGCTACTTATATAGGACTCCGATTTGATTTCTGAAAACATATTGAGATTGAAAAGCCCGTTTTATCAGGGTTTTATCTGAAATATTGTTCAAAAATAAGATATGAGTCCTATACATCTATTCAGTAATTACTGAGTCAAAACTTCGCAACTAAAGTGAAAATTTTAAATCTACTCATTTCGGTAATTTAATTGCCTTGTTAAGTAGTTTATACAAATTAATTTTAATGAATGATTCATATAGTTACAAGGGCTTAACTTTTGGATGAGGTTTGTATTATTTTGATAATAAATAATAATGTTTTTAACTATTTACAATATTTAAATTTTAGGATGCGTTAGCTCAGGCTAACGCATCCAGGCTTTATATACAATCTAGAAGGAAAATGAGAAGTTTTTACAAGTTATAATCAAGTTTTATCTACTTTGGTAAATTAACAATCTATCACCGGATTTGATAAATCATTAATCTTTACTTGCTGTTTCTTAATACCATTTTTTCGCGTTGCTCCTTTGGATTGTACTAATACGATTCGGTTAAGAATATTTGTAGGTTGGGTTGAGGAAGGAAACCCAACAAACCCTGGAACTACACATTTTTATTTTTTGGGCTTAACCGAACCGTATTGGATGTGGTTTAGCTTAAGCTTTTTTAAAAGTTTTAAGCTTACGCTTCATCAGCCAGCCTATGCTACCTATTGCTAATACACCACCAATAGCACTCGGCTCAGGAACTTGAGTAGTATTCTCAATACTTAAGAAAGTTTGTCTAGTCAGACCCAAGAATAAGCTTGTACCGCCGGCTACTTCAGATGCAGCGGCATAGGTAAAGGCGTTGACACCAGCAGTCAATGGATTAGATGCAATGCGTGAGCCTGTGGCAGTATTAAAGCCAGAATCAAAAATATTGGCGTCGAGGATGTTTATGCTGCTACCTAAACTCGTCAGGGCTGCGTTAATCCGTGCGTTTTCCTGTTGAAAATTATTATTATCTCCTAGAAAGAAAATAGACCCGTTGTTTTCCAAGAAATCTCCTAGAGAGGCAATCTCGGCATCAGTGAAGGAATCATCTGGCAAAGGGCTGATAAATAAATCGGTACTAGAAAGTACAGCGGGAGTAATTAGATCGCTAACAATTGTGGATGTTACACCAGTAAGACTGTTGTAGAAGCTATTAATTTCAGATTCAATAGCTTCTACAGCAGTATTATCCCCGCTACTAGTACTTTGTACAATTACATTGGTTCCACCTCCCAAGATATTAGTAAAAAATTGTACATTTCCTGGATTTATCGGTTGATTAGATGAAGCCACCAACGGATTCACGATATTAGCATCACCAGAGACGATAAAAGTGCCTGCATAAGAACGTGAACCTATGCTGAATGCTAATATTACCGAGGCGGAGTAAAGCGCTCCTTTGATGAGTTGCATGATTTTTTAGAAATAGTGTGTAA
>NZ_JADEXF010000093.1 GCF_015207245.1 Nostoc cf. edaphicum LEGE 07299 | reverse complement strand
CCCCCCAATACATCGGGGGGATTAAGGGGGGTAATTAGACTTGTGTATACGTAGCTTTATAAAGGGGGGTCTATTTAACTTATGCAAGAGGTCTCTTTAACAAATCAATTCCCTAACTCAGAGATATTGAGATATTATTTTGATATTCCTATTAACTTACTTGCTAGAAATTGCGGTGTAAAACTAAGGCTAAGTGCTGCCATAGTTCGCACATTAAATTTTTGTTGATTCAGTGCTTGCCAAAAATAAGGACGTGCTGCGGCTATCTGTTCGCTTCGTAGCAAACCAATTCCCAAAGTAGTATTAGCTTCTAACCATTTCTGTTGAAAATGAGTTCTAAATTCCTGTAACCGAGGATCTTCCATAAATACTTGATAGCAAAACATTTCGCTTTTCGCTTTACGAATTTTTGCTTGTACATCTCGACTACCACTGAGCATAGTATCAGTTTGCTCATGGGCGCGATATCGCGTCAATCTTTCTGGACAATAGTAAGCGCCGTAACCAGATATACAGAATAGATAGGTTAAATATAAATCCCACATCCCCGCAACTTCTGAGGGAATACTATACCAATCCACCAAATTATTTCGAATCACGCAAGATGCAGCAGTAGGTATACTTTTATCTACTAACCCAATTTTGGAAAAAGATTTATAAATTCCTTTTGCTAGTTTGTCTCGCTTGTAAGCGCGTGTATTTTCTTCGGTACCAGCATGATTAATTATGCCATTAGCATCTATAATGTATTGATCACAGAAAGCGAGAATTAAATCAGAATTGGCTTCTAGCGGTGGTACAAGCTTTCCTAAAAAATCTTCATGCCAAATATCATCGTCATGTAGACTAGCAACATATTTACCTTGTGCCATGTTAAAGCCATACTGCTGATTAGCTAACATCCCCACATTTTGCGGATGCTGCCAAAATTTGATGCGTGGATCACCAAAAGATGCGACAATTGCTTGGGGATTTTCGGAACTACAATTATCAGAAATAATAATTTCAATATTTTGATAAGTTTGTTTTATAGCACTTGCGATCGCTTGCTTGAGATAGTCTGGTCGATTATAGGTGGGGATAACAATGCTGACTAAAGGTTGTTGACATTCTTGATGTAATGACATATTTTTCTCCCTTGACATTTTTAACAAATTCAGCTTATTTAACTGGAGAGATACTATATAGTTTGTTGGCTTTGGAAGGAGATTCAGCTATTGTTTTTGCATAAATTGTTCGGAGATTATTGACATGAGCAGCCATTGTAAATTCTTTCATCAATAAAGTATGACCTTGCTCACCCATGTATCGGCTTTTTTGATAATCTCTAGACAATTCATTAATCGCATCAGCCAGCTTTTGGATATTATTGCTTGGAACAAGAATACCCGTTTCTCCATCTCGTAAATGTTCTGGAATCCCTCCGACTGCACTACCAATTACAGGGCGACAGCGAGAGTATGCTTCCAGAGTTACAAGACCAGCAGGTTCAGGCCAAACACTGGGAAAGATAACTGCAAAACACTGTTGATAAAGTTTATCTAATTGATCCGAATCGCACCAACCATGCCAAGTGATTCGCTTATTCAATCCGAGTGTGGTTGCTAACTTTTCTAACCGTGGTCGTTCCCAACCTTCACCTGCAATATCAAGTTTAATTTTCGGGTCTGTATGTATTAAGGTTTTGAGTAACCATTCCAGACCTTTATCAGAAACAATTCGTCCAGCAAACAAAATTCGATGATTTTGATGTACTTCCAAGCTTAGGGGTGAACTTGCTGTTTCTGGTATAGAGATTCCACAATGTAGCGTTATAACTTGTTCAGGAGTTACACCGTTTTGAATTAACTCTTGCCGCACATATTCGCTATTCGCAATGAAAGTAACTTTTAGCCTTTCCAAGACATCTAAAAACTGATGAGTGGTTTGAAGTTCTCTAAGAGTTCTTAAAGGTCTACGGCTACCACATCTATCTACTAACTTACCCCAAGTACATCCTAAGTAAGAGAAGTTGCGATCGCAGATTGTCCGTTGCTCTGCTAAATACTTTGTGCCGCTAGGGCAGTAGAATGAGTGATTATGAACGCTGAAGATAGCAGGACATTCGCCTGTAAGCTGCAATAGCAAATCTGGACTGTGGATGTGCAGCAGTTTGAACTGTCTTTGATCGATATTTTTAAGTGATTTTATCACGCGATCGCTAACATCAGGTGGTCGATGTTCAAACAGAGAAGCTAAATAAGTTTCAACACCTCCACTCCCACCGACACCGAAACTTGAGCATTGATAAATTAGGTCTTTGTCAAAGGTTTCCTGGGACATATTTTCTAGAAATTTTAAGTATATAGGACTAACTTGAATAAGTTATTTGTAGGGATAATAAGTGTTTAAAAGCTTATTATTTTACTATTAGTTTGGTAAACTTATTGACAGATGTTTAGGGGTTTACGGCTGTAGAGATTTACAGCCGATGAATATGTTGTGAGTACTGGATATTGTTTCTAATCTGGCTGCCTTAGCTCATACTGCATTTGATGATATTTCCAAAGCTTACCTTTTTGTTCCAATAGTTCTTGATACTTACCTTGCTCTACTATCCGTCCCTGTTCTAAAACTACAACTTTATCTGCTTTAGAAATAGTAGAAAGACGGTGAGCGATCGCAATTACTGTTTTACCTACAGATAGCTTTTCTAATGAATCTTGAATTAAGCGCTCAGATAGCGAATCTAAGGCGCTAGTTGCTTCATCCAAAATTAAAATTTCTGGGTTCCGTAGTAAGGCTCGTGCAATAGCAATTCGTTGTCTTTGTCCTCCAGATAACCTAACACCCCGATCTCCCAATTGGGTATCAAAACCTTCGGGCATTTCTAAAATAAATTCTAGTGCATTCGCTAATTTAGCAGCTTCTTTAATTTCTTCATTTGTCGCCTCTGGAGTGCCGTAAGAAATATTCTGCCAAACATTAGTATTGAAGATGAAGGTATCTTGACTGACAACAGCTATTTTGCGACGGAGAGAGTTAATTTCAAACTGCCGGATATCCATTTCATCAATGTAAAGATATCCATCTGTAGCATTATAAAATCGGGGAATCAAATCAGCAAGGGTTGTTTTACCAGCGCCAGACGATCCGACTAACGCTGTCATTTTTCCCTTTTCAATCGTTAGGGTAATATTATGCAGCACTAGATTTTCATCATCATAGCCAAAATCTACAGATACTAAATCTATTGACCTGTTTAATCCCTTAAACTCAACTCTGCCATTTTGAAAGTAATATTTTTCATCACTTGTCAACAGATTTTTAATATTGTCTGCTGAACCATGTAAAGTACTAAGATATGCTCTGGTGCCATTAATATCTTGAACAAATGGGATAAAGCGAAATAGTACAAAGAAAAAAGTTAGCAAAGAAGCAACTTGTAGCGTTCCATTAGTGACAAGACTAGTGAATGCCAAAATAATCATTCCAATCAATACCGTAGTCGCTACTCCTTCGGCAATTGGCTTCACAAGTGTCCAGGTAAATACAACTTTTGTTGTGCTACTTATTACTTTATCGCTAGCTTTATAGTAACGCTGACGCTCAAATTCTTGAGTACCACAGGAATGAACAGTGCGGATGCCATTAATAAATTCTATGGCTGTCGATGTAAAATTAGCATTAGCAGTTGTCATGCCAAAACTTGATTCTCTAACTCTAGCATTCAGATTTGACAACCCTACACCTAACAGTGTAAACAGCAATGCTGATATTATCGTCAATTGCCATGAGATTAAAAACATTGATATTAAATAGACAACAGTTGTTAATCCTCTAGTTACTAAAAAAGCTCCGCCACTAAAACCTTGTCTGATCCTTTCAATCTCTGTAGTAATTGTGTTAATTAGTTCGCCAGAACGAGTTTTACTAAAGTAACTTAGTGATAAGGATTGTAACTGTTCAAAAATTTGCTTGCGTAAGCGATCGGCAAGATGTAGTTGAGATAATTCAGTATAGACTTGAGAAAAATAATTGAAGGTGGCACGTAACCAAGTACTCAATAAAATCAGCAAAGATACGCGATACAAACGATTAATTGCTGATGTTTTGGCTCCCAAAATCCAAAGATCGAACCATTCTATTCCTGTTTGAACAGGTTGAGCATTAGGGCTAGTTAAGCTTTGCAAAAAGGAAAGTAAAAAACCAATACTTACACCTTCAAAGGTTGCTGCCAAAATTGAGAAAACTAGAGCTAAAATTGCAATTTTACGAAAGTGTTTAAATTCTCGCAATATCAAATAGTTGTCCTGCCAAAAGCTACTAGCTTTAAGCAGATTACTGAGTGGTTGAGGAAGCTGGAAATTCATGGATTTTATCATAATAGTTTGGCAAGGTAGATAGACCTCTATAGATGAATGCAGTCCATATAAGCCTAAAACCCTGATGTAGAGATGCGATTTATCGCGTTTGGAAAACTAATTATCTAGAACCGGATGCTACATAAATAATTTTTTTAGCCTCAGTGCGATAAATGAAATCATCAATTATCGCACCGATAAATTACAGAGTTTGGCTATCCAGATGTAACAGATGAGACTGTGCCTCTACTTCCCAGGAAGCTGTAATTTCTGGTAATTTATTTAGCTGTACTGCATCTTCCAAAGTCCAACAACGAGATCCGGTTAAACTCATGTCACCGCGTAGCACGTTAAATAACTGTGGCAGATTGTCGAGATTGTATTTCCCCATCCAACGCCCTAGCGATGTGTTATTGTGGGTGCAAAAACTCATCGCTTGAAAAAGTTTACCCCGTTCTCCAACACGCCATTCATGACAAAAAAGTGACCCTGGCGAGTAAACTTGCATTAATACAATCAATCCCAACATGACCGGACTTACTAATAGCAGCAATACGAAAGCAGCAATCCAATCAATTACTCGCTGCAATTGTCTGAAGGGTTGGTTAGGAAGTTTTTTGCCAGCGGGTAGGCTTAGGAATATTGGTTTTTGAGCTGCTTCACATGCATCTGCCCAAAATTTGAGCCAAGTCTCACCCAATTTTGGATCTATGCTGACCAAACTTACTGGAGAATGTTGTAAGCATTCTACTAGCGATCGCTTACTATCTAATGAAGCCAGATATGGTTGTTTCACTCCTCCAAGCGGCTTCACCAACAGCTTACCTCCCCGCCACAGGAGTGTGCAGTACCCACGATTATCCTGGTGTGGCTGGGTTACATCATATAAATTCTCTAGAGTTGGAATTATTGAAGTTGTCATAATGTCTTTGGGTTTATACAGGAGTGAATTACTGAAGCGTTATCAAAGGCTATCAATGCCAAAGACCCAAATCCGAATCTTGTTGTAAGTCCAAAAAGTTAGAGAGAATTGAGCGCAAAAATATGCTATAGTATTTGCCACTCAGCCAAGCACGTATTGCGTAAAATTCTGCTGGTGTAGAGATTTACAAATTAGACAGATACTAATTACATAGGTAGCAATCACCGCTACTATTAACATTCATGGGCAAATCTTGATTTTCCGGAAACTACTGACAGTAGAGAAGTGTAGAGGGAAATTACCCATGAATCTATATCTACCTTTAATTACGCTGAGGTGTTCATTGTCTCGATAGATTTGAAAAACCAGTCTGCTCTTGTCTTCTAGCCTTTATGAAGGTGCTTTAATCTCTAGAATATAAGACTCTGTAGAAATAGCGATCGCTCAAATAACTTCTTTATTTATTCTTTAAAGAGTCAGTGATTTCTCTGAAAAATCATAAAGATAGCATAAATATACTAAATTCTTCCCGATCGCAACAAAATTCAATTTGGTTCATTAAAACGTAGAGGTAATTGATAAATCATTGCTGTCAATTTAAGGTAAAAGCCAATCTAGAAAAAGCTTTTAGCAGATTGTCTCGTTCCCAGTCTCAGACTGGGAATGCTCGTCCTTGAGGCTTTGCCTCTTTTACTCGCGGCAGCAGCCCAATGACCAGCATTTCTAGCCAGAGGCTAGAAACGAGAAAAAATGCAAAACGCAAAATCCCCGACTTCTCTAAGAAGTCGGGGATTTATCATCTAGCCGTACTAGCTATTTTTCTACAGCTTGTCGCAGAGCCAATTGTTGTTGTTTGACATTGGGTACGTAATTACTACTAGAGTTTGATACCCCATTAGCTACAACCCCAATCAGATTTAACTTACTCAGCATAGCTGTCGCTTGATTAAGCTGACTTCGCGTCACAATACCAATGCTTGCCACCATAATCACACTACGACAAGATGATGCGGTAAGCATGGCATCCACCAAACCGAGAACTGGAGGCGCATCTATCAGAACCAAATCATAGTTTTCCTCAAATGCTGCCATTAATTGCATCATCCGCGGGGAACTCAACAGATTAGCTGGGTCGGTAGGTTTGGGGCCAGCAGTCAAAATATCGATGTAGGCGGAACCTGAGTATTGAAGACTAATCTGGTTGGGTAGAGTTGTATCACTTGCCAATAAAGTTGAAAGCCCCTGCTCATTAGGAAGATTCAGTTGATGGTGCAAACTGGGATCGCGTAAGTTGGCATCAATCAGCAGTACCCTTTTGTGTAAACGAGCAGCACTCATTGCCAAACCCAACGCCAAAGCTGATTTACCCTCATCCGCTAAAGCCGAGGTAATCATCAAAGATTTTAAATTAGTAACAGTATTTAAAAGTTCAATGTTTTTGTAAATCAGATCCAGCGATTCCCAACGCGGTGGAGATTGCAATACCTGAATCGTCCACGGAGCGAGAACTTCTGGCTTACCAAAAGGCAACTTGATCATTGATTCTCTGGGTTTGGCTGGCGGTAATTTGGGAGTTGTTCCCAACAACGGCATGGCCATTTGCTTCTCTAATTCAGCAGTGGTGTGAACTGCATCATCAGCCGATTCGCGAATAAAGGCAGCAATGCCTCCTAACATTAACCCAACTACAGCACCTAACAGCAAATTCTGTTGGAGATTGGGGCCTAATTGTGCGCCTTTTTGGGGATCTTCCACCACTTCCCAATTAAATCCACCCTTGGAAAGTTCTTGCCGTAATTGTTGTTCTGCTCTTAAAAGCTGCTCTAATCTTTCACGACTAAATTGCAACTGCGGTAGCATCCGATTGTAATAAGCCAACAGAGGCGGGAAGCGTTTGATTTCCAAACGTAGCTCGTTTTCTTTCTGAGCCAAAGTTTGATCGCGAGCAGTTAAAGCAACTATAGTTGTCTGCGTTTCTACTAATTGACCAGCAAGGCTGAGATCGATTTGGCCCAGCTGTCCTTTTTCGAGAAGAGAGTCTCCAGAAGTGAATGCACCAGCAGATTTTCCGCCTAAAGTTCTTCCTACTTCTTGTTGCAATAATTCCTTCTGGCCTTGAAGCTGTTCTTTGAGCTTTTGCACACTCGGAGTTTGATCTGTAAAGCGTAAGCGTTCTTGTGCTAATGCCAATTCGCTTTTTTGGATTTCGTTTAGTAAGCCTTGATAGCGAGTAGACTGACTCAAACGAGAAGCAACTAGAGCATTTTGAGGAGAACGGTTAAGTTGTTCTTCTAAAGATTTTTGGCGTGCTAAAGCTTCTCCATACTGAGCACGAGTTGTCTGTCTTTCTTGGGAAAGATTGTTCAAAGCTGTTTCAATCGCTTTGGCCTGTGACTCTGGGTCGATTAAGTTCTGATTTCTGCGAAACCTTTGTAAATTTGTCTCAGATGCGTTTACTTCTTCACTGGCTTTACTTAACTGTTCCCTAATGATTTGCAGACCTTTTTGTAAACGCGAAGTCTGTTGTTGTTTGTTATATTCCAGATAAACTTGTCGAATTGCATCCAGAACTTTTTGGGTCTTCTCAGGATCTCCAGCAGTATATTCAACTTGAAAGATTTTAGTAGCGACATTATCTTCTTTGCTCCTGATTTGAGTTAAGACCAAAGAAGCTTTAATTTCGGCTGAAGTTATATCTGGATAATTAGACTGAAGTTTATCAACTGCTTTCTGGATGAGTCCCGAACCTTGCATCAAGTTAAGCTGAGTGGCAGTATCTATGACCACGCTAGAGTCAGTAAACTGATTGTCTACCCCCGCACCACCTTCCGTTTTACCTTGATAATTAGGTTCTACTAGCAGTTGCATAGAACTTTTATAAGTAGGCTTTGTTTTTACAGTTACTATGCTAGCAATAGCAATAGAACTAATTAATACTGCTAAGAACCAAGGGAATCGCCGCACAAATACGGCAAACATTTGCCCGTAACTTGGTTCACTTTCAGAAACTGGAGCTAGATGAGGATTTAGACTAGTTTGAACCACTTTTATATCCTTGTCTTCAAGACTTACGCTAAGAGATTCTCCGAAGAATACCTATTTTTTTACGAACTGCCAATGAGGAAAGAGCAAATAAATAGGTAATCTGATAGTGGAAAGAGATTAGAAATAAAACTGCAACGCCAGAGCCATATTCCTTGAGATACCACGTCTATCAACAATAACGTGGTTTAAATTAGTCCGATATCAGAAAGTTTTTTACCTACTTTGAAAGTAAAGTATGTACCAAAAAACAATAACTAATGACCAATGACTAATGACTAATGACT
>NZ_JADEXF010000092.1 GCF_015207245.1 Nostoc cf. edaphicum LEGE 07299 | reverse complement strand
GATTAAGGGGGGTAATAGTGCGATCAAAATCACAGTCAACTACTTTTTAAGCAACCTCTTAAGCTGAGTGAGCGCTAAAAACGAAAAATCAAAGTTTTCAGGCACATTTTACAAGAAGAATTAGGGATTTTTAGAATAGTAGGATAGGTTCATTGTGTTGCTCATGGAAAAAGCAACAGTTGCAAGCAAATCAGGATTACCCCGTCCTTGAATCGGTTGTAAAATTCGCACAGCGACGACAAAGCTAAGAAGAATAATTTTTGTTTTTTCACTGTAAGTCCCAAAAGAGTGCTGAATACTCAGCACTCTGTCCATCAAGCAAACCATTCACATTCAGTTAAAAATCGAAGGTTGTGCGAAGCACACCCACATACTGCGTATCATTTCTGCTATCGTTTTCCGGGTTGAGAATCACCCAAAAACCAGGAGTAACTGAGATGTTGTCATTTAGCCGATAACGATAAAATGCTTCGATATGGTAAGCGTTGTCCCGGTCTTGACGGACATCGCTGTTAGAGACATGAGGTGGTATACCAAAGAGAATTCCTGGGAGATTGCCTCTACCACCCACATCGGGAAACGACACACCAACCGCCCCAAACCAGACATTGGCATTGGCACCATTGTTCACAAATAGAGAATCTGATCCACCCCTACCATTGGAAATATCACTCAAACCAGAACTCTCGGCATTTGCCCAAATATATCCACCCCAAGCGTGGACTTGGAAATTCGGGGAGAAGCGATAGTATCCCTGTGTGCCTACAATATCGTTGGAAGTAGCAATGTTGTTGCCAAAGGGAGCATTTGACAGGACACTACCCGTCCCAGCAGAGATATCGACTACTCCACCAGGGCTATAGCCATGAGAGTAGGCAATACCGATCGCTCCTTGCTTACCATAATAGGCTAAGTGCGCTAGGGCGTTGTAGCCGCCATCAAACAAGCCGTTGCTCCCCGATGGCACATTAGGACTGCTTGCTAAATAGCCCAAGGTGAGAACCAAGTCTTGGGTAATGTTCCAGTTAGCCGCTGCACCACCGCCACCTCGCCGGAATAAGGGACTGTACGATCCAAAAAGTGAGGGAACCCCATTACCATCATCAGCAATTGTGGGGGGAGTAACGGTGGTGGAAATGTCGGTGTAACCAATGCCTGTAGGCCCAACAACGAAGTTAAGGGATTCACTGACTGGGAAGTAATAACGGATGTGGGGGACAAAAAGTGTCTCGTTGCTGCCATAATCAAAGTTCAGGCGTGTCATCCCTGTGCCTGTGGCTGCGGCAATTTGGCTTGCACCATTAGAATTCGTAAAGTTACCAAATTCTAGCCGAACTCGCAATAAATCTTTGCCAGTGAAACTGCTCTCAAAGTTGAGACGACCCCGATTTGCAAAGTAGAGATTGGATTCATCATCTTCCCCACCTACTCTATTACCAAAGGTATCACTAACGGCGGTGATAATTTGAGCATTCAACCTAGTAGTAGTAGAAAACTGCTGCGCCTCCAATGTTGCTGTCTGTGCTTCTAAGGCATCTACTCGTCCGCGCAGAGTTGCCAGTTCTGCGGCAAAGTCTTGCTGCAACTTTTGCATCACTGCCAAATCTTGCTTGTTAACCAAATCGCTAGTAGCTGTGGCAATTAACTCATTAATCCGATCCAAACAAGCATTTAAACCTGCGGCAAACTCATAACGAGTTAAGGCACGGTTCCCGCGATAAGTGGAATTGGGATAACCTGCAATACAACCGTAGCGTTCCACTAAAGATTGCAATGCACCAAACGCCCAATCGGTTGGTTGTACATCAGAAAACTGGGAAACAGAAGTGACTTGTCCCTGCAAAGTCCGATTAGCATCTGCTGCATTAGGATCGTCTTCTGGAGGTGCTGCCCAAACTGCTGGAATTGCCAAAAATAAAATAAAAAAGCTAGGAAAAATAGTTTTTAGCATTGATTTTTTAATTGAAAATGGTTGAATTATCAGCTTGTAACGAAAGAAATTATCCTCGAACCAAAGTATGAGCTAATCAACATTACATTACATATTTTTAAGTTGGAGTTTTAGCTCACTTCAAGCAACGTTATGAATTTTTAGCTCATTGCTGCTTTTAATAGCTGCTTCTATAATTTTCATTACATTAATTCCGTCTTCGGTGGTAACAGCAATTGGCTGATTACTAACAATAGATTTAACGGCGCATGAAATACCATACCGGATAAACCAGAAGAACAAAGAGCCGTATTGATAGTTTCCATCTTTTTAGTGATTGACTGAAGCGAGAGTTTGTATTTAGTTGTTGTCTGATATTTTCTCCAAGATGTACGCTCAAAAATGGGAATGCAGACTCATTAAGTGAATTAGGAAAATACTGGATTTATAAACACACTCCTACATATTATTCAATTAGCTTGTCGTCATCAGTTGTGAATGTTCCATCTAGTAGTCTGTCCCAAAAGTTTTGAGAGGTTAGTGGTGTTCAGATCCCCGACTTCTTGAAAAAGTCGGGGATCTAGCAGCCCCGTAAAATTAATGGGACAGACTATTAGTACTCCACCACATTAATTTTGAGAAGTTCGTAGTGGGTGACTCTAGCCCTAATCTAAGCACTAAAGTGCTTACTACAAACTCCTTTAACTATGTAACCTCATGTCCGGCTAATTAGTTATGATTCCCAAATCTATGCAGAAAGCCTAAAAAACCCTCCCCTCTGCGGTCTTAATGATAAGTCTTTAACCGGACATGATATAACCTCACAGGTGCAGAGGATACAGAGATACAGATTACGAATTACGCGCAGCAGTACTAGATGGCTGCCAATTACATATCTTCTAACTCAATTCCTTTGGTTTCTTTAATAAAAAAGAGAATGAAAAAGAATGAGGTAGCTGCTGCAACTGTATAGAGTCCATAGGCAGAACCTAGACCGAAGTATTGCAGTATAGGAGGAAATGTTGTGGAAATGATAAAATTTGCAATCCATTGCATAGCAGCAGCAACTGAAAGTGCAGCAGCTCGAATTTTGTTATTAAACATTTCTCCCAACAGCACCCAAACCACTGGCCCCCAAGAGAAACCGAAGCAAAATACATAGAGGTTGGCTGCGATGAGAGCCATAGTCCCGGCGCTTCCGGTAAGATTGGGGTTCCCAGCAGCATCGAGGGGAGCATTGCCAAAGAGATAAGCCATCGTCCCCAAAGTCAAGGTCATGCCAATCGACCCTACTATAAGTAAGGGCTTGCGACCAAATTTATCTACAAAGGCGATCGCAATCAGTGTTGTAATAATGTTGACGGCTCCTGTAATCACCGTAATTGATAGGGAATCTTTTTCGGAAAACCCAACGGCCCGCCACAAAACGCTGCTGTAGTAGAAGATTACATTAATCCCAACAAATTGCTGTAATACAGATAGGCCTATTCCTATCCAAACAATTGGCAGGAGTCCACCACTTCTGCTTAAAAGGTCAGAAAACTTAGGCTGGCGTTCACGAAGCACTGTCTGCCGAATTTCTTCGATTTTTGGCAGCACATCACCTCCCAAAATCTTGGTCAGAACGTTAGCAGCTTCTGGTTCTCGTCCTTGAGCAACCAAGTACCGGGGAGATTCGGGAATCATTAAAGCGGACATTCCGTAAAGTACGGCTGGAGGAATTTCTGTCCAAAACATCCAGCGCCAAGCCGCGATACCAAACAAAAACGGCGACTCGGCTGAACCTGCTGACACAGCAATAAAGTAGTCGCATATCAGTGCAATGAAAATTCCAACTACGATCGCTAATTGTTGCAGAGATCCTAATCTTCCTCGCAAATGGCTGGGAGAACACTCGGCGATGTAAGCTGGGGCGATTACACTAGCAGCACCGACTGCAACCCCACCCAATAGCCGCCAAAAGATAAAATCCCAGATTCCAAACGCAATCCCGGAGCCAATGGCGCTGATGGTAAACAACACGGAAGCCGCTATCATTGCCTTGACTCGACCATAACGGTCTGCGATTTTGCCTGCATAGAAGGCTCCTAGCGCAGATCCCAACAATGCCAGTGACACAGCAAGGCCAGTTAGCACACTATTGGCATTAAAGGCTTTGGCAAGAGCGCCAACTGCACCGTTAATCACAGCTGTGTCAAAACCGAACAGAAAACCGCCGAGGGCAGCAGCACCAGCAATTAAGATGACATAAAATGTGCTGGATTTACGACGAGTAGTAGTGGTAGACATAAGTTTTTTATATATTGGGCATGGGGCAGAGGTGCGGAGGGGCAGAGGTGCAGAGGGAGGGGAAAGACTTACTGCAACTGCTCCCCTGCTCCCCTGCTCCCTTGCCTCTCTGCCTCTTTTTCACCGTCTAGAACGTCTGCGTAACCGATCGATCGTTACTGCCAAAATAATTACTAGTCCCTTGACGACTAGTTGCCAGAAGTAAGATAGGTTCAACAAGGTTAAACCGTTGTTGAGAATCGCAATAATCAATGCACCTAGAAGAGTGCCGCCAATTGTGCCAATACCGCCTGTAAAGCTGGTTCCACCTAGAATAACAGCTGCGATCGCATCTAATTCGTAACCCTGACCTAATACGCCACTGGCACTATAAAGACGGCTGGCGCTCATGATTCCTGCTAAACCTGCCAGTAATCCGCTAATACCATAGACGAATAGCAACACCCGATTAACTTTAATCCCTGTTAATCTGGCTGCCCGCTCGTTACCACCAACGGCATATATCTGCACTCCTAAAACAGTTTGCCGCAGGATAAACCAGCTAGCTATCACACTCAGTAGCGCAATTATCACTAGCCAAGGAATGGGGCCGATATATGTATTACCCACCCAAGCAAAATTTATGTCAGGGTTAATCAGGGTTGTACCTTTGGCAATCAAGAAGGCAACACCCCGCAAGGCTGTAAGTGAACCCAAGGTGACAATAAAAGGTGGCACATCCAAGAAGGTAATGAGCGCACCGTTGAGTAAGCCTAACAGCAATCCTGCAAGCAACGCAGCAGGTACAGCCGCCCAACTTAAAGCCGGTAGTAGCGATACCAGCAATGCAACTACCGCAGAAACAGCTAAGATTGACCCAACTGAAAGGTCAATACCGCCGGTGAGAATTACAAAGGTCATTCCTGTCGCCAGCACAATATTGATTGATGCCTGACGCAAGATATTGACGATGTTAGCACCGGTGAGGAAGTTGGGAGAAAGGAATGCAAATAAGATGCAGATAATTACTAAGATTGGCAAAATACCCGCAACTTCCAACAGGGTGCTGATTGATTTCCGGTTGCGAGCTGCGGGATTGTTGGCTGATTTATTGATAGGCGGTCTGACTGTCTGACTCATAATGCTGATACCTCCGATGCTCCAGTTGCGTAGTGCATAATCTTTTCTTGGGTGATTTCTTTGCCAAGACTGCCATCCAGTTCGCCTACCAGCTGTCCTTCTCGCATCACTAAGACGCGATCGCTCATGCCGACAATCTCCGCTAGTTCGCTGGAAACCATTAAAATAGCAACACCTTGCGCTGCCAATTCGCTCATAATTCGGTAAATTTCGCTTTTGGCACCGATATCTACGCCCCGTGTTGGCTCATCTAACATTAGTACTCTCGGTTTAATGGCTAACCAACGCGCTAGCAGTAGCTTCTGCTGATTACCACCAGAAAGATCCAATGCTCTAATTTCCAAATTGGCTAGGCGGATATTAAAGTTTTCCACCGCTTCTGTTGACAGGCGATTCACTGAAGGCCAGTTAACAATTCCAGCTTTGGCATCTTGCTTGAGTGTGTTGATGGCAATATTCTTGCGGGCGCTCATCTCCAGAAATAAACCTTGGTCTTTGCGGTCTTCTGGAACGTAGCCAATTCCTGCTGCAATGGCATCACTGGGCGTATTAATTTCCAGTTTTTTGCCATTCAAGAATACTTCGCCACTAGCCTTGCGGTCTGCACCAAAAATCAGCCGGGATAGTTCTGTGCGTCCGGCACCAACCAGCCCCGCTAAACCAACAATTTCTCCAGCATGAACTTTAAAACTAGCCGGCTCAATCTTCTTTCGGGCGTCGCTCATATTTCTGACTTCCAGCACGACTGGCCCAGGATTCGTTTGCCGTTGATGTTCGTAAAAGTCTTGCATGGAGCGACCAACCATCATCTGCACCAATCGCTGTGGAGAAATTTCACTGCGTGTGAGACTGCCAATATATTGACCATCACGCAACACGCTAATCCGGTCAGCTAGGGCATAGATTTCTTCCATCCGATGGCTGATGTAAATAATCGCAATACCATCACGGCGCAGTTTGCGAATTACCTCAAATAAATGGTCGCTCTCGCGGTCAGATAGGGCTGCTGTTGGTTCATCCATCACCAAAACGCGGCTTTTATCCTTCAGCGCCCTGGCAATTTCCACTTGCTGCTGTTCGGCAATGGACAAAGTACCAACTATTGTCTGGGCGGTAAAATTAGCTCCAAGGCTGTCCAGCACTTCTTCTGCTTCCAGTTGCATCGCTTTGCGGTCTAAAAGCTGACCTCGCCGCAACTCGCTACCCATAAACATATTTTCGGTAACGGTTAAATTCGGTGCAACATTCAATTCTTGATAAATGAGATTAATACCCGCTTTGCGTGCTGTCGCTGGGTCGGTAATTTTTAAGGGTTGACCATTGATGCGAATTTCTCCTTCGTCGGCAATGTAAGCCCCTGCCAGGATTTTCATCAATGTGCTTTTGCCTGCTCCGTTTTCACCCATGAGGGCGTGAACTTCTCCTGGGTAAATCGTGAGATTAACATTTTGGAGCGCAGATACACCATGAAATCGTTTTGTAATTCCTTGCATTTCTAACACTGGGGTGCTAGTTGGTGTATCAAAACGTGAGGTTTCAATATTGGTTGTCATGAGCAAAACCTGTAAAAACTATTTAAAATTCGCGTAGGCGCAGCCCGCCGTAGGCATCGCGCGATTGTAAATTAGAAACTAATAAACTCATATTTGATTGTTCGCAAAATCATGTTTTAAAAGCTGACTACTAGTTTGAAAATAGCGAATGGGAAAGAGATATTTTCATACTTGGTTGTTAACGTTATAGAAGTTTTTGGGAAAGTCTAACTGCTATAAATAGACACTCAAACTTTCCACTAATGCACATACATAGCGGTTCTCAATTCGGTACAGCAGAGTTTTAACCTCTTTCTAAACCCATCTTTCTATTAAAAAAAGACAGGAATAGAGATGAGGTTTGGTATTAATTTAAATGTAAAACTGTCGGACATTTTAGGTATGTGCAAAAACTTTACAAATGCGCCAAAGGAGTTATATCAAAAGACATAATTCTCAATTGCAAATTCAGAATTTTTATTACTCCCAGCCTTTTTCAGTGCTGACATTATCTTTTGTAATCAACTTAACTGGAATCAGAATGGTTGGATTAGCAGGTTTCTTACCATTTAAAATGTCGTTGCCAACTTGAACTGCTTTTTGGGCCATTCCTCGCGGATTTTGAGTAGCAGTTGCGGCATATAAACCATCTTTATTGGCGATCGCAGTTATTGCTTCTGGCGCACCATCAACCCCGACAATAAAGAAATCTTTACGTTGTGCTTGGTTCGCTGCTAGTTCTGCGCCAAGTCCACTTGGATCGTTAATGGCAAAAACAGCATCAATCTTCGGAAAGGTTGTGAGTAAATCAGTCATAACTCTCAGTCCTCCATCCCGGCTACCATCTGCATTCTGGTTTTTAGAGAGGATTTTGATATTGGGATATTTGGATAATACATTTTCGCAGCCACTAACTCGCTGAATTACTGAGTCCACTGGCGGCCCGTTAACTATTACTACATTGCCTTTACCTTTGAGGCGGTCAGCAATATATTTGCAACTAACTTCTCCAGCTTGGACATTATTAGTCGTGATGGTTGCATCCACACCTCCCTCTGCACCTGTGTCTACAGCAATGACAATTCTACCTGCTTTTTTTGCTCTTTGAACTATTGGTCTAATTCCATTTTTGTCAGCAGCATTTAAAACAATGATGTCAGTATTCGCAGCAGTAAAATTTTCAATTTGGTTGGCTTGTTGGTTGAGGTCATAGGCACTAGAAGCTATAATCACATTGACATCTTTTCCGCCAATTCTCTTCGCTTCTGCCTCAACTGCTTGTCCCATAACGACGAAGAAAGGGTTACTTAGATCGCCAACGGTGAAGGCAACCGATCGCAACTTTCTATTCCCAGTGTCGGTTTTTATTTCTGCACTAGTATTGGTAGCAGGTTTAATATCAGTGTTAGTAGCAGTGTTGCTATCGGGAGAACCATTTGTACAGCCGACAAGTCTACCACTAATGATACCTAGTATGCTAGCTGCAATTACAATCTTTTTCACATTCATATATCTCCTAAAAGTCATTTTGATTTACACCGAATTTGGAACTGATGTATTTTTTTTAACAGATCAAAGATTCTAACCCTTCCGTATCAAACCTTTTTCTGTATGTTGTAATTACGAATTACGAATTACGAATTAAAAATTACCAGCCTTTGTAGCTGCTAAGGTTCTCTCTAGTAAGCAACTTGACTGGAATCAGAATATTTGATGATTCAGGTTTTTTACCCTGGATGATAT
>NZ_JADEXF010000091.1 GCF_015207245.1 Nostoc cf. edaphicum LEGE 07299 | reverse complement strand
GTATATAGGTATATAGCAGTTCTTATTTGTAACAGTTCGAGAAATCTTGTAGAATGGGTGTCTCGTCGGTAGTAGAACGGGCAAGATGCCCACCACACAAGAAAAAATGTAATGCATTCAATTAAGAACCGCTCCATATTGAATCTACAAACTGAAGTTATTGCTTTTCGGATTATTTAAGAGATATTTTTGCCAAACTGAAATGCTCCCCTTAATACAATACGCTTGAACAGAAAAGAGGAGGAGCAAAGGGGCAGGAGAAAAAACCTTTTAGAGCAGTATAAGTATTAAGTAGATAAAACGTATTTTATAGCACCATAGAATACGTAGCTGTGATTAGCGTAGGCTAGCAAATACCGCAGGCATCGCTCTTTGGGAAAAACTTTTTATTTTACTCAATATTAAAGATTGGCAGCAAAAGTAGATAATTGGGCATGGGAGATTGGTATTATTTTCTGATATTACTGATTCTCCGTGCGCCATGCCCGATTCTCCAAATTGAGGTTTTCGCCGTGACATTGCACAGCAGTATTAAGTTAATTGATCGGCAAACAGGCGAGCATTTTGCTTCTGCTCCAGATAGTTCGGTTGTCCTCTCTAGTTCCCAAGTCGGTTGGCGTCAGAACTTAACTCTAGAGGTACAGCGACTTCAGCCGATGGATCTTCCAGAACACTACATCGAAGGACATCGACTGATTATTAATTTAGGTGGGGCTGTGCGTTTTGGCTGGCGTACTGAGGGACGAACTTATGAAGCTATTCTACCGCCGGGTGGGTTTTGCCTCCAGTCTGATGGTGAAACTAATGCTCCCTTTTGGCAGGACGAACTGACAGTAGCAGCCATTGCCTTAACGCCAGATTTCATTACCACTATTCTCGAAGACCGGACACCAAGCGCCATTGAGACCTTTGCTGAACGTCGCTGCCTGGCTGATGATTTGGCATATAACTATGTCAGAGCGTTAGCTTCAGAGTTGGCTGCGCCAGGAGAACCGTTATATGCAGAAACCTTATCTCTTGCCTTCACGTTGCACCTGTTGAGAATCATAGCCGCAAAGCCAAAAAGCCTTTAACGCCAAAAGGGAAACTCTCTGGAACTCAACTAACAGATGTAATTGAAATAGCGCGATCGCAACTTGGTGTAGAGTTAAACCTTAGCCAACTTGCAAATGCTGCCCAAGTTTCTGACTTTCATTTTTCCCGCTTATTTAAAAACACCACAGGTATGGCACCACATCAGTTTGTCCTGCGCCTGCGGTTAGAACAAGCGAAAAAATTGCTACGAATAAATCAATTGTCCCTCTCTGAAGTAGCGTTAGCTGTGGGCTTTTTCGACCAGTCGCACTTTAGCAATGTCTTTAAACGTGCCTTTGGCATGAGTCCACGAGCTTTTGTGAAAACCCTCTAAAAATTGAGCAAGAATTTCCAAGTTTTCTTGGGGTGACTCCTGCGAGTATTTAACTATCGGCAAGGGAGGGCGACAACGCCAGATGCAAATCCTGTGATGCCGACAATGCAAGGAGAAACCATCATGCTAGCTATGAAAAAATTTGCTAATAAAACACTGACACTGACTTCTCTGGGTTTATTATTCCTATCTCATACCGCCACTGCTGAACTCCAAAATATTGAAGCAAAATCTATGCCTACTCAAAGCCAGACTATTGCAACAAACAATATCACAGTTCGCAAAGTTCAGTTTCTCAGCCAAGGTACAAAGGTAGTAGGTAATCTTTACCTACCTGCAAACATCAAAGCACCACAATCAGCCGTTGTGGTGGTGGGGCCTCAATCAAGTGTAAAAGAACAGGTGAGTACAGTCTATGCAACTCAATTAGCTAACCAAGGATTTGTTGCTTTGACTTTCGACCACCGCACCTTTGGCGAAAGCGGCGGCGTACCTCGCCAGCTTGAAAACCCAGAGATGAAAGTTGAGGATATTCATAGTGCAGTAACATTTTTGCAGGCGTTACCGCAAGTTAAGCAAAATGCAGTCGCTTTACTAGGCGTTTGTTCGGGTGGTGGCTACTCTGCAAGGGCTGCTGCAACGGACTCCTCAATTAACGCCCTTGTTACCGTTGCAGGTTTTTATCATGACCCACAAGTGATGCGTCAATGGTTGGGTGATAACTATCAAGCGCGTTTGGAAATGGGCAAGGCTGCTCTGATCAAGTATGAAAATACAGGTAAAGTTGATTACATGACCAATGTTGATCCCAAAAACACCAAAGTAGCGATGCCGGGTCAAGAAGCTTATGATTATTACGGTACTTCCCGTGGTGTCCGTCCTGGTTGGGTAAATCGTTCAGCAGTTATGTTCTTTGAGCCGTTCTTACAATTTAACGCCATTGATTCTGGTCATGAAATTAAAGCTCCGACATTGGTCATCCATTCCGATACAGCATTAGTTCCAGATGGCGCACGTCGCTTCTTTAAGAGCATTAACAGCAATCAGAAAAATCTTCATTGGATGAACACATCAAATCACATTGCCTTTTATGACCAACCAGAAGTTGTTGAGTCAGCAGCAAGTAAAGCTGCAACATGGCTTAAACAAACATTAAACAAATCAAGTGATTAATTGTTAAATTTATAGCTTTGATATGCAGTTTTAAAATCGTTTTGGAAAGTAGTTTGAAGTATCATTGTTTGCAATTTTGAAACTCAGCCTCTCAACTAATTAGGAGTTATCAGATGTTGAAGAAACAAGGGATGAGCCGTCGTCGAATCCTTCTCCAAGGCAGTGTGGGATTAGCAGGATTGGGTACCGCCTTCTCTGCTGGAACAATCCAAGCCAACAGTCCAAAATTGGCTACACAGGAAATTGCTCAAGCCACACTTCGTGGCAGATATTCCAATAAAGTTGTACTGATCACTGGAGCAACGTCTGGAATCGGCATGGTGACAGCCAAAGAATTTGCCCTTGAAGGTGCAAAGGTGTTCTTCTGCGGTCGGCGCGAGAATTTAGGAGCAAAAGTTGAAGCTGAAATCAGGAATACAGGCGGCGAAGCAACCTATATGCGAGCTGATGTACGTAAGTCAGAAGATATAAAAGCTTTTGTTGACGCTTGTGTGGCGAAATACGGACGCCTCGACATCGCTTTCAACAATGCAGGGGTAGACTTTCCCCCTCATCCAATTGCTGAAACTCCGATCGCAGAATTTGATGATCTGATGAATACAAATGCACGGGGTGTTTTTTTAGGAATGAAATACGAAATTCCTTATTTGATCAAGGGTGGCGGTGGGACAATTATTAATACAGCAAGCATTGGTGGACATCACGCCTTTTCTAATATTGTTGGTTATGGAGCGAGTAAAGCTGCGATCATTCATATGACAAAAACCGCCGCACAAGAATACACTCTCCAGAATATTCGCATCAATGCGATCGCACCGGGAGCAATTGACACTGCAATGCTTGAGCGCGTTCAACGAGACTGGAAAGTTACAAAAGAGCAATTAGTTGCTCCCTATCCAATCAAACGAACTGGTAAACCACAGGAAGTTGCAGCAGTTGTGCTGTGGCTTGCATCTCCTGAAGCTTCTTATGTTTCAGGTATGCGATTTGATATAGATGGAGGAGGACTTGGGTAAAGACACAAAACTAGCAAAATATCTGGCTGTTGCTCCCGATGTCTAATTAGTATGAAATTTAGCCTCTAACGTAGTTGATGTAAAAGCGTTAGAGCATCACCAATTTTGAGATTCTGGTTATAGAGCGGAGCATTAGGCTCAAAGAGCGTGCCACTACTGAGATCGCCAATGTCTTGAGGCGCAAAGCCGATCGCTTCAATCAGTTGTTTGACGGTTTGCTTGGCTTGGAGATCATCGCCACAGATTTGAACCGCAACTCGGTCATCACCTGATTGAAACGCCTGATCTGCTAACACTTTGTAGTAGATGGAGTTAAATGCTTTAATCGTCTGAGCGCCTGGAAACTGCTCAGCCACATACCCGGTCGCTGTTTGCTCCCTGTCATCAATCACGCGCTGAGCTACATCACCATCCCGTTGCGGATAGGGATTTGTAGCATCGATCAGAATTTTATGGTCGAGTCGTCCAATTTGTTGAGCGACTTCGAGAACTTTTCCGAAAGGAATTGCCAGCAGGATCACGTCACCAAATACCGCCGCATTTTCAACCGTGCCAGTTTTAGCCCCCACCGCTTTTGCCATCGGCTTCAGGTCTTCAGGGTTTCTAGAGCTAAACATCACCTCGTGTCCAGCCTTTGCCCAGTGCTGCCCCAAAGTTCCACCAATGTTTCCTGACCCAATGATACCGATCTTCATCGTTGATCTCCTTCGGTTGTTAATTGCTTTGTACAGTAGCAAGTAATTGCGTGAAATACACGTAAGGTGGGCAGTGCCTTGTAGGACTTAAGAGGCTTAAAGCATCCAGCGTTTGGCACTGCCCACCAAATGCAAAGATTTTTCATAAATGATTTAAGATTCCTATATTCAGAGCAGTATAAGCATTAATTATAAAATAGGTAGCCTACTATAGCATTTCAGACTACGTAGCTGTGATTAGCGTAGGCTAGCAAGCACCGCAGCGAAAAGTGGAGCCAGTGCGCCCTTGCGGGTTTCCCGACTTGTTCCTTGCGCGTCTTTGACAGGAGAAGCAACTGGCGTCGAGCTAAGGCTTCCTTAGATCTGTTAGCGAAGCTAAGCTGAGTCTTTTGCCAAGGAGAGACGCTTTAGCGCAACGAGCGTCACTTTTCAAGACAGGCATCGCTCTTGAGGAAAAACTTTTTGGTTTACTGAGTTTAGAAACCGATTCAGTTGTCTTTGAACCTCGAACTACTCCTGTGTCCCATGCTCCCAAAAAATTCGACAAAAGTCTAATTAACTTTAGCAGGCAGATATAGATACTCTAGATGCATCTGGATTAGCTACCAGCAGAACACCTTCATGCTTATCTTCGTTCTTCAAACTTTAGCCGAAATTCTAGCTGGAGGAACCTCACTTACCAGTACAGAGCAAATTGATTTTAGCCATCCTGGTAATCGTAGGGAAGAGGGAGCAGGCCCGACTCTCAATTTATATATTTTTGATATACGTGAGAGTAAGCAGGTACAACATTCTGGCAGGCAAGTAGAACGCAAGCTAACACGCGCTCTACAACCTGCCACTGTAAATTGGGCACCAGCTTGGTTTGATGTTTCGCTGCTATTAACAGCCTGGGATAGAACAGCTTTAGGTGAGCATCACTTTATTAGTGAGGCGTTGACTGTGCTGTTGCGGCATCGCACCTTGGAAGAGGAGTTTTTGGTTCCTGAATTACGGGGCTATGGTAATTTGAACCTGACGGTTGCCTTAGAGCCGCCAATTGAGATTGGCTCTTTATGGAGCGCTCTGAATGTGCCATTGCGTTCAGCCTTATATTTGACAGTGACAATACCCTTCGAGCCACAACCGACTCCAGTGCCTTTGGTTTGGGAGCGAATTTTCAATTTGCGAAATCAATTGTCTCGCGATAGTGACAGTTTAGTATTAACCAGACGAGTTGCGATCGCGGGTATTGTCAAAAGTGCAGTGACAAATTTGCCGCTGGTAGCGACAGAAGTGGCTGTGAGAGGAACTGACAAGTCCATATTAACCACTAAAGAAGGGCTGTTCTTCTTTGAAGACCTTCATTTAGGTAATTATGTTTTGACTCTGAATCATCCTGGCTATTTACCCCAAAACGTCAATGCATTGGTAGATAACCAAAGTAATACTTTCAAAGAAATATTTCTAACTCCTGAATAATTAGATTTTTACTGACTTGGAGAAACTTTCATGGCTAGACTTGATTACTTTGCTCCTGGTGTCTACATTGAAGAAATTGACCGGGGTAGCCGACCAATTGAAGGTGTTAGCACAGCAGTTGCCGGATTTGTAGGCTTTACTGAAGACGTTCGCGGTGGGGCTGAATTATACAAGCCCATGCTAGTAACCACTTGGACGCAATTCTTAAACTACTTTGCGCGTCCCAACTCTGACGGCTTCACCGACTTCAACGCTTATTTACCCTTTTCAGTCTACGGCTACTTTATGAATGGTGGCGGTCGTTGCTGGGTAACAAGCATTGGGACTCAGTTACCAGGCGCACCCAGACCAGCAACTCCAGAACCGGCTAACTTACGAATTAACGCTCGAGGTAATCGTCCAGCCCTGCGCTTTACTTTGCGCCCTGAGCAAGCATCAGGTGGATTAGTAAATATCGTAATTATTGATGGTTCGCCCCGCGCTCTACCCGAAGGTACTGAAGGAGAAGCGCCTCCAAATACAGGCGAATATTTTACCATCCAAATTCGTCGGGGAGATGAGCTTCTAGAGGAATACGAAAACTTGACAATGAACCGCGACCCTAATGCTCAAGTCGCAACTTATGCGCTGACAGCATTGAGAAATTCGATGTATATCACCGTAGAAGACATAACTCAAAGCGGACAACCTTTAGCTCGTCGTCCTGTTAATGGTCAATATGAACTAGCACCGCCCATTGTTGCTGCCACACCCGATAGATTTTCGCAAAATTTAGAAGGTGTTAGAGACGATCGCACCGGGGTACGCGGTATCTTTGAAGTTGATGAAATCACGATGCTGGCTTGTCCTGATGTGATGCGGGCTTATCAAGAGCAAGTACTGAATTTAGATCAAGTTCACGGCATCATCGAACTGATGATTAGTATGTGCGAGGGTTCTGCCAGTGGTGATATTCCCAATCCGCCCAACCGCATGGTTGTACTTGATTCGCCACCAGAAGCCGTCAAACCGCAACAAGTAGTGGAGTGGTTGAATAGATTTAACCGTCGTTCGATGTTTGCGGCCCTTTATTATCCTTGGATCAAAGTACCGAATCCACGCGATCGCGGTAATCCAATTTTAGTACCTCCTTGTGGTCATGTGATGGGTGTTTGGGCCCGCACCGACGAAACCAGAGGAGTTTACAAAGCCCCTGCAAATGAAGTTCCCAGAGGCGTAATTGGTTTGGGTTATGACACAAACTTCCGCGAACAAGAACTATTAAACCCCTTGGGAATAAATTGTATTCGCAGCTTCCCCAATCGAGGTATCCGCATTTGGGGCGCACGCACTTTAGTTGAGCCAGATAAAACAGAGTGGCGTTACATCAGTGTGCGTAGATTAATTAGCTATATCGAAAAATCCCTAGAACTGGGGACTCAGTGGGTAGTTTTTGAACCGAACGACCAAGATTTATGGGCGCGTGTCACCCGTACCGTCAGTAATTTCTTAGAGCGCATTTGGCGTGAAGGTGCTTTATTTGGGGCATCTCCAGCCCAAGCATTTTATGTGAAGTGCGACGAAGAATTGAACCCACCAGAAACCAGAATTTTAGGACGTTTATATATTGAAGTCGGTGTTTGTCCCGTCAGACCAGCGGAGTTTGTTGTTTTCCGCATCAGCCAATGGAATGGTATTGAAGATAGCGAATAGGGTATTGGAATTAGGGGACAGGGGACAGGTGACAGGTGACAGGGAATAATCTGTACCCTGTAACCTGTAACCTATTCCCCTCTTCACTCCTAATTCCCCATTTCAAAATTAATTACACACAAAGGAATCTAAAAGTATGGCAGGCGAATTTTTAACCTCTTGTAAGTTTTACTTCGAGGCTGATGGGATTACTGATAAATTCATCAAAGAAATTAGCGGGCTAGGCGTTGAGAATACTCCAGCGCAAGAAGTTCACGGTTCATCTAAAGGCGCTAAACTAATGCGTCAAGCTACACCAACTGTTGTTAAATTTACCAACATTACAGTAAAAGTCATCGCCACTGATGATATAGACCTTTATAAATGGTATCAAGATTGTAACGAAGATATGGGAGACCCTCGGAAGTGGGCACAGAATCGTAAGACTGGCTCAGTTGTTGCTTACGACCAACAAGGCTCTGAAAAAGCACGGTGGAACATTGTCAATTGTTATCCCTGTAAATACACCGGGCCTACCTTAACAGCCTCTGGTGGTGATATGGCAAATGAAACAGTTGAATTGGTTCACGAAGGAATTAAACGAATCAAATAATCGTAATTACGTAAAGCCTGCGGCATAGCTTTGCTTAGAGCGTAGCAGTAGCGAGTCCGCAAGCGTCATTACGAATTACGTTAGCGTAGCGGTAGCAAGTCCGCGAGCGTCATTACGAATTACGAATTATTTAACAGTGGTACAATCCGCAAGCCGAATTCCAGAAGTTCTGACAGCCCATCGGTTCTATTTAGAACTGACACTAGAAGGTCAAAACGATGCCAATTGTTTCTTTTTGGAGTGTCAAGGCTTCAAAAGAACACAAGAGGTGATTGAAATTACTGAAGTCACTTCTCAAAGCTGGGGTACAAAAGGGCAATCAAAAGGTCAGGTGGTGAGAACCAAGCTTCCTAGCAATCCCAAGAGTGGTAATCTCATTCTGCGTAGAGGTATCACCAACTCTATGGATTTTTGGAAGTGGTTTGAAAAAGTCGAAAAGGGTAATTGGTCTGAGCAACGTAGACTTGTTGCTTTGTCTATTTATAATCAGGCAAATCAAGAAGTAGCTAGATTTGAATTAGCTGGTGCTTGGCCTGCAAGTTACAAGATTGCTGATGTCAACGCCCGCAGCCATGACATCGAAATTGAGGAGGTAGAGGT
>NZ_JADEXF010000090.1 GCF_015207245.1 Nostoc cf. edaphicum LEGE 07299 | reverse complement strand
GCTTTCATCCGATTGAAGAAATAAATTTTAATTTAGCTATCTAGCTATTATTTCTAGGGTGGGCACTATTAACTGACCGATGTAAAAAAGCCCAATTTTGAATTTTTGGCAGTGCTTACCCTACAGTTATCAAAACTCATATATACCTTTCGGCTGAAATATATAAATTGTTTTTGCTTAATAAAGCATAATTAATCAAACGCTCACGCTGTATTAAATTTTAATTTTCAATTTTTAATTCCGCCTTGCGGTACTAGGAAATACCTACTCTTCAAGTCGATATTGTTAAATATTAACGGTGTACAATATGCAAAATGTTGAGAAACTTAACTTTCAACTTACTGATGAATTAGCAGTTTTGCGGCAACGGGTAGCTGAGTTAGAGCAATCAGAGATATTTTATCAACAAAGGCAAGCAGCACTTGAAGAACAATTAACAGAACTAAAAAGAAAGCTGGCAGTAGAAGCAGAAAATACTTATATTAAAGTTAAAGAAACATCTGTGCATCTCATGCCTACAGAGATAGCAGTAATTGTAGAGCAACTCCAACAAGAAATTGCGGCGCGTCAGCAGTTAGAAGTAGTCCTTAGAGAGAGTGAAGAAAGGCTGAGGCTAGCTCTAGATGTATCCCAGATGGGCTTGTGGGATTGGAATATTATTACCAATAAAGTCATCTGGTCAGAAAATTATGAACTGCTTTTTGGTTTACTTCCAAGTAGTTCTGATAGTCCTTATGAGACGTTTAAGAAGTGCGTTCATCCTGAAGATAGCCAATCTGTAATGCAAGGGATCGCTCACGCTTTGACACAAAAGACTGACTACAATGATGAATTTCGTATAGTTCGCTCAGACCAAAGTACACATTGGATCTCTGCTAACGGAAAATTTATCTATAACGCTCAAGGGCAAGCGGTGCGAATGATCGGCGTTTGTATGGAAACTACTGTGTGTAAGCAGGCAAAAGAAAGCACTCGCGAACTCACAACACAAGTTCAAGAACAAGCAAATATTTTAAATGCCATCCTCACTGCTTCAGTCGATCATATTTATATCTTTAATCGCCAAGGTTGTTATCAGTATGTCAGCCGTGATGGAGCAACTATACTAGGTTTAAATCCCCAAGATATTGTCGGCAAAAGTTTGCCAGAAATGGATTTACCCACCGACCTAATAACCCAGGTAGAGAATCAACGAATTGCTGTAATGAAAACTGGGCAACCGATTAAAGATGAGTGTAAATATGTTACTCGTGATGACGTACATTATTATGAATATATTCTCACACCATTACGGAATGTTGACCAAGCTATTGAAGGCGTAATTACTGTTTCTCGCGATATTACCGAACACAAACGGGCAGAAAAATCATTACGCGAAAGTGAAGCACGGTTTCGGCGTTTGTTTGAATCTAACCTGATTGGAGTCGCTTTTTGGACTGTAGATGGTTTCATCATTGATGCCAATGATGCCTTTCTTCAACTAGCTGGCTACACTCGTGATGAGTTTGCTACTTTAGGTCGAATTAATTGGAGAGAACTTACTCCTGTTGAGTATCAGGATTTAGACGATCGCGCCCTTTTGGAGGTGCAAACCACTGGAATTTCCAAAATTTACGAGAAAGAATACATTCACCGCAACGGTAAACGAGTACCAATTGTTTTGGGGATAGCTTTGCTAAATGACTCCCAAGACAACGGTGTTGCTTTTGTACTGGACATAACTGAGCGCAAATTGGCTGAAAAAGAATGCGATCGCCTACTCGACTGCGAAAAGACAGCACGACAACAAGCAGAAATCGCCAACAAAATTAAAGATGAATTTCTGGCGGTTCTCTCCCATGAACTGCGAACCCCACTCAACTCCGTTCTGGGATGGTCGAAAATGCTGCGGACTCGCAAGTTTGATGAAAAAACTACTCATCACGCCTTAGAAACCATTGAACGCAACGCCAAGTTACAAACCCAGCTAATTGAAGATTTGTTGGATGTGTCGCGCATCCTTCAAGGAAAATTAAACTTGAATATCTGTCCAGTTAGCTTGGTAATGGTAGTTGAAGCAGCGCTAGAAACAGTACGACTAGCAGCACAAGCCAAGTCAATTGAGATTCAGACCATATTTGATGCCAATTTGGGACAAGTGATGGGCGATCCAAATCGGTTGCAACAAGTCGTGTGGAACTTGCTTTCTAATGCGGTAAAATTTACACCAACAGGAGGACGGGTAGAAGTTCGACTCATGGAAGTTGGTAATCAGGCTCAAATTCAGGTCAGCGATACAGGTAAGGGAATTAGCCTAGACTTTTTGCCTTATGTGTTCGATTACTTTCGTCAAGCTGATGGCACAACTACACGCACATTTGGTGGACTAGGTTTAGGACTAGCGATCGTGCGTAAGGTTGTAGAAATGCATGGGGGAAATGTTCAAGCCGAAAGCCTTGGAGAAGAATTGGGTGCAAGCTTCACTGTCGAGTTACCGCTTTTGCTTAGAAGTGAACAGTTTCGGGGTGAAGAGAATCAGTCTTCATATTCTGAGCCGGAATCCTCGCTGCTTGCGGACACTCAAATTTTGGTAGTGGATGATGAACCAGATATCCGCGATTTAGTTACCTTTATTTTGCAAGACTACGGTGTAGAAGTAACCGCCGTATCATCAGCACAGGAAGCACTACAAACGCTGTCTGAGTCGATACCCGATGTTTTAATTAGCGATATTGGAATGCCAAAAACAGACGGTTATATGCTGATGCGTGAAGTGCGATCGCGATCCCCTGAACAAGGAGGAAACGTACCAGCGATCGCTCTGACAGCTTATGCAGGAGAAATGAATCAGCAGCAAGCATTAGCCGCAGGATTTCAAATGCATATCTCCAAACCAGTAGATCCAGATGTATTGGTAAAGGCGATCGCTGATTTGATAAAGTAGTCATTAGTCATTAGTCATTAGTCATTAGTCATTAGTCATTGGTCATTGTTTTTTGGTATATACGGAGTGTTTGGTTGGAGAAAAAAACTTCTGTTGAGCAGATCGTGAAAGAAGCCTTAACTTTGCCCAGTGCAGCGAGAACATTGTTGGCAGAAAAGCTGATTGAAAGTCTTGAATTTGATGTAGACGAAACACTCCAAAAACTGTGGACAGATGAAGCCAAGAAGCGTAGAGATAAAGTTCGTAGCGGTGCGGTTTCACCCATTCCTGGAGAGGAAGCGTTAGCTAGAGTAAGACAACTTTTGGAGTAATGAAATACGTCTTTCATCCAGCAGCATTGAGTGAATACGGAGAAGGGGTTAGGGGATGAGGGCAAATTTTGCGACAATACAGTTCAGAATGAGCAACAAAATCCAGATTGTAGAGACGCGATTTATCGCGTCTTGAAAGGTCAATCGCATTGTCAGCCAAAACAATCGCATTGTTAGTCGAAACAATCGCATTGTTAGCCGATGCAATCGCATTGTTAGTCGATGCAATCGCATTGTTAGTCGAAACAATCGCATTGTTAGTCGATGCAATCGCATTGTTAGTCGAAACAATCGCATTGTCAGTCGAAACAATCGCATTGTCAGCCAAAACGCGATCACTCATACTCAGGAACACTACTAAAGGTACTAGTTATCCCTTTAAAAATCGCTATAAGATGACAAAAAGGGTCTTCTACGTTTAGATGGAAATGACTGAGCAACATGATTCTCAGCAATTGAGTAAACCAACCGACAAAACGATTACCAAGTCGATCGATAATTCCTGGAAAAATCAGATTGCTGGTGCGTGGAACAAAGCAACAACACGTCTAACACAACACCTACCCGTAGAACAACTGGCACAGACAGTTGTGGAATGGTTTAGTGTGAGCGATACTCAGGTTGCAGAGATTTTAGAGAAAATCCGAGCCGAACTGCCAACCACAGAAGCCCTCTTAATTGGTAAACCCCAAGCCGGAAAAAGTTCCATTGTGCGGGGATTGACGGGAGTTTCTGCTGAAATTGTCGGTCAAGGATTTCGCCCACACACGCAACACACCCAACGCTATGCCTATCCTTCAAATGAGGTACCATTACTGATTTTTACTGATACGGTGGGGCTGGGTGATGTCAAACAAGATACTCAAAGAATTATTCAGGAGTTAGTTGGCGATTTACAACAGGAAACTCGTTCCGCCAGAATCCTGCTTTTGACTGTCAAAATTAATGATTTTGCAACTGATACCCTACGACAAATTGCTCAACAACTGCGCCAGAAGTATCCAGACATTCCCTGTCTGCTGGTAGTTACCTGCTTGCACGAAGTTTATCCTGGCGATACCGTCGATCATCCCACCTATCCGCCAGATTATCAGGAAGTCAACCGCGCATTTGCCGCAATGCAACAAGCCTTTGCAGGAATAAGCGATCGCTCTGTACTGATTGACTTTACCTTAGAAGAAGATGGCTACACTCAAGTATTTTATGGGTTAGAAGCACTGCGAGATTCCTTAGCAGAACTACTCCCACAAGCAGAAGCCCAGGCAATTTATCAGCTATTAGATCGAGAAGAAGTTGGGAAGCAAATTGGCAACCTTTACCGAGATACTGCACGCCGTTATATTTTGCCATTTGCGATTATGTCTGCAACTCTTGCCGCCGTACCTCTACCATTTGCCACAATGCCCGTACTCACTGCTTTGCAAGGATCAATGGTGGGATTGTTGGGTAAATTATATGGGCAGACACTTACCCCATCTCAAGCGGGAGGCGTTGTGAGTGCGATCGCAGGTGGTTTTTTAGCACAGGCAATTGCCAGAGAGTTAATTAAATTTATACCAGGTTTTGGAAGTGCGATCGCTGCTTCTTGGGCAGCTGCCTATACTTGGGCACTAGGCGAAGCAGCCTGCGTTTACTTTGGCGATTTAATGGGAGGCAAGAAACCCGATCCCCAAAAAATTCAATTGGTGATGCAAGAAGCATTTAAAGCGGCGCAAGAACGGTTTAAGGGGATTAAACGCTATTAGACATCTGGTGAAATTAAATATAGCAGTTCTCATTCAGATGCGGTACAACATTATATCGCGGGGTGTAGGGGCACGGCAGTGCCCATTGGTGTGAACTTAACCTCACATGGTTGTAGCACATACGTTTTACCCCCCTTAGTCCCCCCTTATTAAGGGGGGAAACAAGAAACCTAGTACGCCACGGCGTAAATAGAGCAACCATTTCAGATCCCTAAAAAGCTTATTCCCTGACACTTTTAACTTTTGACTTCCGCCTTGCGGTACTAGACTCATATTAAATATTATTACAATTATTTAGCAAGACTTTTTGCGATCGCGTAACCGCCCACCGTAGGCGATCGCATTGAGCAACATTATCAGGACTAGCTCTGGAGCGTTTTCTGAAAGAGAGTCCAGTATTGGTGATGGTTCGTGGGCTTTTAGAGAAAGCATTATGTCCCGAAACCCAAATCTTTGATGAAAACCTACAGCTGATAAGAAGCCGTTAAAGCCACTGCCAAAGCATCCGCAGCATCATCCGGCTTAGGAATTTCATCTAAATCCAACTCCCGCGCCACCGCTTCTTGCACTTCTGACTTATCAGCATTGCCATAGCCTGTTAAAGCTTGTTTAATTTGAGCCGGAGTAAACTCTACATAAGGAAGACGACGCTGCCCCAACACTAAAATGACTATACCCCGCGCCTGTGCAACCAGGATAGTACTTGACATCCGATAAAAGAAGAGTTTCTCGATCGCCACTAAATCTGGTTTAAATTCCTCCATCACGGTGTGTAAATCATCAAACAAGGTACATAAGCGCTGTCCCATTTCTACATCTGCTGACGTTTTAATTACTCCAAAATCCAGCATATTTACTGTAGTTTCCTGCACCTTTTTGAGATTTTGTGTGCAGCTAATTGCCCCAAATCCTAAAATTGCCAGTCCTGGATCTAATCCTAAAATTCGTTTTTCCATTCAATTTACTTTTACCAAGCCAGGGTTATTGTTTAACTAGAAATCCTGGCAATGTTCACGACTTGCTCTTAGTCTAATAGGATTGATAAATATAATAGTTTCACGCCTGGTGTTTTAAACCAAGCGGTGTAGATTTTCTGTTAATTATTGTTTGTAGCACTGCTCCAAATCAGGTATGTCAATTGGTTTTCTCAGACAAGCCCTCAACGCCCTGCAAAAGCAGTCGCGCTCTCGTACTTCCTATCGGGTTAACCAGTGGTTCAAATGGTTATCCCCTGGACTATCGGTAAAACGTTGGTTGTTAATTAGTGTTGGGGGTGTACTGCTGGCAAGTTTGGGGTTAGCCATTTGGATTAAGCTAACCCCAATTTTTTGGATGATTGAGTTGGTTAGAGGTTTCTTGGGAGTCATCACCAACCTCTTACCGAACTATATCAGTGGGCCTTTGGTGCTGCTTGGCGGCTTGCTGTTGGTGCTTTGGGGGCAAACTCGCACCGTAGGTTCAATTACTAAGGTACTAAGAGCAGAAGGCGGAGAGGAACTCATTGATGTCTTGCTGGCTCATCGTCGATTGTACCGAGGCCCAAAAATAGTGGTAATTGGTGGTGGTACGGGACTTTCTACGTTGTTGAGGGGACTGAAAACCTACAGCGCTAATATTACTGCAATTGTCACTGTCGCCGATGATGGTGGATCTTCTGGGCGTTTGCGTCAAGAGTTTGGAGTGCTACCACCAGGAGATATTCGCAATTGTTTGGCTGCACTAGCAGATGAAGAAAAGTTATTAACAGAATTGTTTCAATACCGTTTTCGGGCTGGAGATGGGTTAACTGGTCACAGTTTTGGCAATTTGTTTTTAACGGCAATGAGTGATATTACTGGAGATTTAGAACAAGCAGTTGCAGCCAGTTCTAAAGTGCTAGCGGTGCGAGGACAAGTACTACCAGCAACTCTCAGTGATGTTCGCCTCTGGGCAGAATTAACCGATGGTCGTCGTATTGAGGGGGAGTCTAGTATTCCCAAAGCTGGTGGTAAAATTGTCAAAATTGGCTGCATTCCGGCTAATCCTCCGGCGGTGCCAGCAGCTATTAAGGCAATTAAAGAAGCTGACTATATCATTATTGGCCCAGGTAGCCTTTATACAAGCCTAATTCCTAATTTATTAGTACCAGAAATTGCCGATGCGATCGCTCAATCAGATGCCCCCCGTATTTATATCTGCAATATCATGACTCAACCAGGAGAAACTGAAGGCTACACTGTTGCCGATCACATCAGAGCAATTGATGCTGCTTGTGGACAAAGACGACTATTCGATGCTGTATTAATACACAAAAAATCCCCTTCAGAGCAATCACTTATCCGCTACGCCCAACAAAACTCCCATCCCGTTTTCCTCGATAGAGAAGCTGTAGCTCAACTAGGACGACGGATTGTTCTAGCTAATGTTTTATATGAAGATGAAACAGGCTTTGTACGTCACAATCCGCAGAAACTAGCACAAGTGTTATTGCGGTGGTACGGTAGAAGTCAGTCGCTTCTCCTGCGAAGACGCTATGCGAACGGGGAATTGAAAATTCAAAATTCAAAATTCAAAATTAAGTGAAGATTAAAATTTGCCATTTGTCATTTGTTTAGACTAATCAGTAATGCCCAATATCTCAATCATGAAAATTTTTCTTGCAGATACAGAAGCGACACTGCGCTTAGGTATTACTCTTGGCGAATCCCTGACACCTGGCAGTGTAATTTTACTAGAAGGTGATTTAGGCGCTGGTAAAACTACTTTAGTTCAAGGCATTGGTCAAGGTTTAGGAATTGTTGAACCCATTGTCAGTCCCACTTTCACGCTGATTAATGAGTACACGGAAGGGCGCTTTCCTCTTTACCATCTGGATTTATATCGCTTAGAACCGCAAGAAGTTGCAACCCTAAATTTAGAAAGTTACTGGGAAGGTGTTGAAGTGATACCAGGAATTGTGGCAGTTGAATGGGCAAAACGATTGCCCTACAAGCCAGATAGTTATCTGAGCGTGAGTTTGACTTATGGACATGAAGGCACTCGTCAAGTCGAACTTACACCATTTAATTGTGCCATTAGCAAAGTCATTGCCGCGATTTAAGCTCATCTCCTGACTTAAGTACGAGAGATTTCAATTTTTTGATCGCCACACTCAAAAATTCTTACAAATAATCGAGAGAGAAGTTTACACTCGTCCTATCTGCCACTACCACGTTCGCCACTGTCAGTTACTAACATTGTTATCTCAACTAAAACAAAAATATTTAATCAGCTTTTCTTGAATAGAAAACTGGTAGTCAGCAAAGCTGACGCCTGTCCCTATAAATTGAGGAAAGTTCGCAATACACTGGCTTTTTTTAAAAGGGAGACTATTTTTTCCTTCACTCCCTTAAATCTAGGCGAAGTTATATTATCCGAATAGTATTAAACCTAAAGTCATTCTTAACTAAACGGGATATATGAATCGAGCAAGTGCAAATAAACTGTTGTTGGGGTCAATAAGAGTTTTGAGAGAACTTAGTCAGCTTCGATTGAACCCGATTAGTTCCCTACTGTGGTTTAAAGATGGAATCTAGATTATTTAGCAGCGAATGCTAGTAGAAAAAGTTAAACAATTATAAATTTATGTATAATTTTAACTTTTCTCACACTTAGTATTCCCAAGTTAAGTTCACAATCTATAC
>NZ_JADEXF010000089.1 GCF_015207245.1 Nostoc cf. edaphicum LEGE 07299 | reverse complement strand
TTCCATAACTGTGTAAAATCCCTACAACTTCTACCAAATTTCCTGGAGAATCAGGTAGCAAAGCATCACCGTTTTCTAAACGGTAAATGTATTCACTCAAAGCATGTCTTGATGGTTGGGGGTTGGGAAGAGTCGTAACCATTTTCTCTACCTAGTGAAAGATTGTGGACTAATTGATAAGTATGTAATTAACCAAAGTTTTTGTGATGACAAACCGCAAAATGAGATTATTTTCGTGTCTATGCGGTAAGCAAATGTTACTCAAACTAAAAGCGTTGAGAGATTGTAGGTAAGGGTGCAAGCATTGCGGTTGTAGTAGCATCGCTTTTGCCAGTTAAAAATCCTGGTTGTACTCCCAAGAAGATGATAATTACTGCCAAAATGATGCCAGGAATGCGTTCTGACCATTTTACAGATTCTGGAGCAATATCTTCTTGGATACGTCCAAAGAAAGCATTATCTAGCAATATCAAGAAATAAACTGCTGTTAAACCTGTGGCTAACATACACAGAACCGTTTGTACTGGATACACCATAAAACTGCCCCGGAAGCACAAAAATTCAGCCACAAAGCCAGCCATACTAGGAATACCAGCACTTGCCATCACAGCCAAAATCATCAAACTACCAATTACGGGTAAACCTTGTTCAGGATTTAATAAGCCTTTAAGTTTATTTAAGTCACGAGTGCCTGTTTTGCTGTAAACAACACCAACTAAGAGAAATAGTAAGGCAGAAATTAAACCGTGACTCACCATTTGAAAGATTGCACCTGTAAGACTTACAGCCGTGCCTGCGGCTGCGCCTAGTAAGACATAACCCATGTGTCCAATCGAACTATAGGCTACCATCTTTTTCATGTCTTTTTGAGTAATTGCAGCAAAAACGCCATAAAGAACGCTTACTACTGCCCATGTTGCTAACCAAGGTGCTAAAACTGACCATGCTTCGGGAAACAAGCCTAAGCCAAACCGTACTAGTCCATAGGTTCCCAATTTCAATAGCACTCCAGCCAATAGAACCGAAATAGGTGTGGAAGCTTCAACGTGAGCATCTGGCAACCAAGTATGGAAGGGAACTAGAGGTGTTTTGATCGCAAATCCCAGCAAAATTGTGGATAGTAAAAGGATTTGAGTAGTTAGAGGTAAAACAGATGACAGTGCAGTATCGTAAGTAAAACTGGTAGCACCACTTAAACCAACTAAACCTAGAAAACCAATAAGTACGAGAATGCCAGAAACCGCCGTATAAATCAAAAACTTCATAGCAGCGTACTCTCGGCGCTGACCACCCCAGATAGCGATGAGTAAATACAGAGGAATTAACTCTAGCTCATAGAACAGAAAGAACAACAGCAAATCTTGAGCAAGGAAAGCACCAGTAACTCCAGCATTCAATAACAAGATGAGCGCATAGTAAAATCTAGGTCTATGGTTTAGTTGATCAGTGCTATAGATAGCGATCGCACCCAATAACCCATTAAGCACTATTAAAGGTAGTGATAAGCCATCAACGCCCAGATGATAGGTAAAACCCAGATGTTCAATCCAAGGAAAATACTCTTGAAATTGCCAATTGGAATTTAGTAGCTCGAATTTACTAACTAAAACCAAAGACAAAATCAACATCCCAACAGTAGTAGTGAAAGCTGTCCAACGTGCAATCCGAGGTGTAACACCAGGAAAAAAACTGATGATAGCAGCAGCAATTGCTGGTATCCAAATCAAGGCACTAAGCATATTTAGGCTCCTAACTTAAAAATTGGCAGTAGGAAAGTAATTTCATGCATGGTTGAAAAACTCGGATGCAAACCCTGACAAAAAGTTAGAAACTTATTTGAATTTTAGTGAGGACTTACGCAAAAGTTTTGTCAAACTCTCATTTGTGTGTGTCCGCATGGCGCACAGAAATTTACACAGAGCGCGTTTACGTTATTTTGTAACCTGTGCGTAAGTCCTATATGGTAAAACTACGGTTGTTTCATTGGTTAAGCATCTATGTTTACCTGTAACTTCAAGGTAAAATTTCTGCTTGCATAACAGATCTATTGTTAAAGAAACTAGAGAAGTCTAGGAATTGCAGAGGTTCCCAACTGACGATAATACTTAAAAGGCTGACTCCCAAAAGAATGGTCAGTAAATAAAGTTGCGATCTACCAGAAGCACTGTATTTCATGCCTTGGCCACTCCAAATCGTTGCCAGACCCACAAAATTTACTGAGCTATCCAAAATATAACGATCAAACCAAGCGGTGAATTTGGAAAACTGAGCTACAACAAAAACTACACTGTACTGGTAAACCTGCTCTATGTAAAAATCGTATGCCAACAGGTTAGATACAAATCTGACAGTCTTATTTGTCGGGTTCAGCCAATTGCGTTGTATTTTTATTGCACTGCCAATTATGCAACCTAATAGACTCGATAGAATCAGTAAGATGATTCCTTGCTGATTTACAGATGACCAAGCTGGCAAGACATTTAAACTTCTTAGCATTCCTGGCACAGACAGTGTAGTTATTGCCATAATTACCATTGGTAATCCTAACTGCCAACCAACTTCTGGGGCGCAGCGAGTTTTAAGTTGAGATGAACCTAAGAAAACAATACGAAATATCCGAGTTAAGTTCAGGGCTGTTAAACCGTTAACCAGTAGCAACAACCCTACTAACCAGGAAGAATCTGCCAAAAAGTAGTTAATCCCGTCCTGCATTGCCCAAAAGCCACCAAAAGGAAACAATCCAATTAATGCAACTGTGCCTATGAGAAAAGCCCCAGCTGTAATTGGCATAGTCTTACCCAATCCTCCCATTTCTGTTAAATCTTGGGTGTTGGTTGTAGCAATGACGGAACTGATGCTCATAAATAGGAGAGCTTTGGCGATCACATGAGCCAAAATCATCATCAGGGCAAGGTTGATCTGTCCCATACCTACAGCAATGAATACCAATCCCATGTAAGCACTAGTAGAATGCGATAAGGCACGTTTGATATCAATTTGGGCGAGTGATACTAATGAGGAGCCAATAGCGGTAACTGCCCCAATTGTTACTAAAGTTGCCAGTGCTACTGGTGAAATTGCTAAAATCGGCTGGAGTTTAATCAAGACATAAGCACCACAAGAAACCACCAGCGAATTTCGCAAACCTGATGCAGGGCTGGGAGCTTCCATTGCTTCATCCAACCAAAGGTGGAGAGGGAACTGAGCGCATTTTCCTACAGGCCCGGCTAGTAATACCAAGCACAAGAGAGTTGCGGCAATTGGTGATAAGTTAGCGCTTGCTGCCCATTGATAAAGGTCGGAAAAATTAGTACTACCTGCAAAGTTAGAAAGCGCTACCACTCCTATTAATAGCAATATGTCTCCTACCCGCTTGGTGAGGAAGGCATCACGCGCAGCCTTTATCACCAAGGGCTGTGCGTACCAAAACCCTACTAACAGGTATGTAGAAAGAGTCAGTAGTTCCAAAAAGCAGTAAGTAAGCAGTAGAGAACCACTTATGACTAAACCACTCATCGCGCCTTCAAAAAATCCCATCAACCCGAAGAAGCGAGCCAGTGCAAAGTCCTTTTCCATGTATCCCAACGCAAACATCTGTGTCAGGAGGCTTAAACCGGTAATTAGTTCCATAGCCCCAAGACTGACTGATGAGATTTCCCAAGTAAAGGAAAAATTGAAATCTGCTACTTGGAACCAATTGAAAGACAGTGTTTGTGGTGCTTGATCCCATAGGATACTAAAAACAAACAAACCATGAAGGTATGCACCCACAGTCATGAGCAAATTGAAGTAAGCTGCGGGACGTGGACCTGTACGACGAATGATTCCTGTTGACCAAGGTAAGGTTAAAACTGCTCCTAACAAGCCATAAAAAGGAATCAACCAGGTGGTTTGAATAAAAAAATCAGTCATTAAAATACCTCTAAGGTTGTAGGTTCACATCGTTTCGTCTTCAGATGGATATGCCTTCAGATGGAAATATTAGAGAATCAAAGAGGCTAAGGAAGCAGGGTAATTTATCAGGATCGGCAATTGTGTGACGGGATTATTGTGTCTGATTATCTGCTTCTTTTGACCTTATAGAAAAGCTACTTTAAGAGCCTCCAAATCTATATCTATTGGTAGATGAATTAGTTCTACACATCTAGTGTTGGATGAACTTCAAAAGGATGACGATTACGCTCCATTAATCCTTCCCATCGCATAATCACGATGCTGCCTCTTTCTTGCTGTTGTTTTGCCCATAGCGATAACAAATCAAGGCAAGAGTGGTCTATGTAAGCTAGGTTTTCTAGATGGACGTGCAAGTTGGTTGGTGCTGGCACTTTTTCTAGGGTTTTCGCCAGTTGTGGTAGCCTAACGAAGGTGGCTGCTCCTTGTAGATAAATATCTATTTGCTGATGATCTTCCTCATTTTCTACAATTTGAATAATCAGATTGGACATTTTATAAATTAGTGTGCCTGAAGTGAGAACGATACCAATTATTACACCTGAAAGCAGGTCGGTGGTGACAATTCCGATCAGAGTGGCGAAGAAGATCGCCATAGGTAAACGACCGTACTTTCTCAACTGGCGAATGTGTTTTACTTCAATTAGTTTGTAGCCTGTGTAAACTAGAATCGCTGCCAAACAAGATGTGGGAATCAATCTTAGTAAGCCTGGTGCAGCAACTACTAAAACCAACAGCCATATGCCATGAAGTATTGTAGATAATCTAGTTTTTCCGCCTGCTTCTACGTTGACGGAACTACGAGCAATTACTCCTGTCATTGGCAAAGCACCTAGAAAGCCACAAATCATGTTGCCAATTCCTTGTGCTGCCAATTCCTTATCAAAATCACTTCTGGAACCAGTGTGCAGACGATCAACGGCTACTGCTGAAAGCAAACTTTCTGCACTAGCAATTAGTGCAATTGTGAACGCTTGCAGCATCACTGGTGCGTTTATGAGGCGTGGTAAGCTGCCAAGGGTTGGTAGTTGAACTGCCTTTAGTAAGTTTCCTGCTACGTCAACGCGGTTAACTTCTAAGTTATAGAAACTAGCAACGGTGGTGACTACAACTACACTAATGAGTGCGCCAGGCAATAGTTTCAAACGGCGCGGCTTAAATTTATCCCAAACAACGATAATTGCGATCGTCATCACACCAAGTAGCCCGGCAATCTCATGCACGACTCCATCTTGGAGTGTGACAGCTTTATGTATAGCCCCAGGTATTGCCAGTAAATTATCTAGCCCATGTGTGTGTGGTGAGTCATCTAACATGACATGGAATTGGGAACCGATGATTAATATCCCAATACCTGCAAGCATTCCGTAAATGACGGCGGGAGACATAGCACGAAATAACTGGCCTAGTCTAGATATGCCTGCCAAATATTGGATCAGACCTGCTAATAGCAGAATTGGCCCGACCATTTCAATGCCGTATTTATGGACGATTTCTGCAACCACCACTACTAATCCAGCTGCTGGCCCACTTACTAACAACGGAGAACCAGAAATCGAACCTGCAATTATTCCCCCTACTATTCCAGTGATTAGGCCGCGTGCTGGCGGAACACCAGAGGCGATCGCTATACCCATACACAGAGGTAGAGCAACAAGAAATACGACAAACGATGCTGGTATATCGTTGCTAAATAAGGACTTGTTTCTGCTATTCATCATGAGTTAATTAATTCTTCAATGAAGAATTTCTATTTTTACCTGGTTAAATAGCCATAAATATGTGTTCGCTTGTGCTTTGACTTACTCTCAAAAACTCCAAAAATTAATTTACTCAATTGTTGATTTAGATTTGGTTAACCAATAGTTAAAACAAATATTCTGTTCAACTCCAAAAATTAATTTACTCAATTGTTGATTTAGATTTAGTTAACCAATGGTTAAGACAAATATTCAGTTCAAATGAAAGCCTAAAACTTGCTTTCCTAAATATGTATTGAATAAAACTAATTGTTACCATTTATTACAGGTATATGTATACTTTATCTTTCTTCAATCTGTCAATCACTAGACTTTTGGTACTTATGATGTTAATGTTCCTGCCTCATTAATAAATCAAGGCGAACACAAAATGTTTCTAAAACCATTGCTGAATAAGAAATCTTCAGTAAAAAGCTTGCTAAATTATAAAACGCCAAAATCCTTGGCTTTTTTTTGGTTGCTTATCGTTCACCTCGTTATTTGAATTGTTTTGATTTTTAAAGCAAGGGTATGGGCTGCGGCGGCACTGACAAAGACTCCTTCCAGTCGCATATTCCGGCTGCTCGAAACACCGCATTAGCTTGAGCTAGAAGATATAGCGGTATGCAGTTGAGTGAGATACAAAAATAATACTGAAATCATTTCACAGCAAGTATTTTGTATTTTAGTGTTCTCACATAATCGAGAGCCGCTATAATGGGATAAGTTAACCATAAAAAAAGAAAGATTAGCTAGCCGATTGTAGAAATCGACTATTTGCGATCGTTTTGGAGGATGCTTTTAGACTGTGGTAATGAAAGCATAAGCGTTTGCCACAAATATATAAGCGTTCTTAACCAAACCACTTCATTGATAAACTTTGCTTAAGCGTTACCACAAATATATAAGCGTTCTTAACCAAATCACTTAATTGATAAACCTTGCTTAAGCGTTGTTAAGCATCGCTAAAGCGTTGCCACAAATATATAAGCATTGGTAACGAAACAACTTAATTGATAAGCTTTGCTTAAAGTTGTGGTAACGAAAACATAAATGTTCTGTCTGTATAATTTCCCCTAAGCTTGATGCTGCCCCCCTACGGGTGTCGTCATCCACAGTAGTTGATTGCAGCAGTTGCACCAAGGCGGCGATCGCTTAAATCATACTACTTCTTTATACGCGGACTAACGAAAAAGCCAAATTTTTAACCCACGTTCGCCCTTGGCGTTCCGCAGGAAAGGTGGGTTTTGTTTGTGTAGTCGCGATTTCTAATCGCCAGGGCTACCGCAAGGCGGAAGTCAAAAATCAAAAGTCAAAATGAATACAGTGTAAGCGTTTCGTTAATTTGAAATGGGTGGTTGATTTACGCCGTGCTGTACTAGAGCGTTAGCCTTTGGCGTAACACACTCTACGAAAATATCTGAAACATGATTATGAATTATTAATTAGAAGCTGCCTTTTCTGCTACATTACGAATTATTTCCTCCAGCGTTTGCAATAACTCTTGCTCATTATAAGGTTTAGAAAAGTAAGCCCGTGCCCCCAATTGCATAGCCAGTTGTCGATGTTTATTGCTGCTACGAGATGTCAGCATTGCAACTGGAATATTTTTTGTATCAACGTCTGAATTTACCTTACCTAAAAAGCCATATCCATCAAGGCGAGGCATTTCAATATCACAAATTACTGCTTCAACTCTCAATCCACTATGGAGCTTGTCTAAAGCATCTTGACCGTCTTTAGCTTGCTCTACTTGATACCCTCCTTTTTCAAGAGTCAGGGCTAAAAAGCGGCGTACATTAATCGAATCATCTACGATTAAAATTGTGCCTTTCTGTTTAATAGATGCTGCTGATATTTTCTCTTCATCAAATATCAGGAACGGTGTTTTTAACCTTGCTGATGGTAATTGAGTACCTTTCGGTGTCTTTTTATTTGTAGCAATCCAATACAGCAACTCATTAACATTAACTAGTGGCACGACCCGACCATCTCCGAGAATTGTGCAATTGCTGAAGCCTTCAGGTAAAGGTATATTTCCCTCGACTTGGCGAATCGCAACTTCTTGTTCACCCCAGCAACGATCTATTTGGATTGCTACTGACTGATTATTACCTTTGACTACTAACACACTGTTAGTACTAATGGCTGCCGGAATTTCCAACTCTGCGCTATCGTAGCGTAGGCAATTAAACTCTAAATAACGAGTTAAGCGAATCAGTGGCAGCATGGTTCCTTGCCAATTTAAAACTTCGCTACCAGCCATTTCAAAAACTCGCTCGTCTTCGAGTAAAGATATTTCTGAAATGACATCTGTGGGAAATGCTAATAGAATTTTGTTGATTTCTACCAGCAAAACTCGAGCAACGGAAAGTGTAAACGGTACTGATAAGGTGAAGGTAGTACCAACTCCTGGTTCCGTATCAACTTTTACATCTCCTCGAATTAGTTTGAGGTTGTTGCGAACCACATCCATACCAACACCTCGGCCAGATAATGCTGTAACTTGCTCGGAGGTGGTAAAACCTGGTTCAAAAATTAGTGATAATAATTCTTCATCACTAGCATTAGCGAGTAGAGAAGCATCTAATCCCATAGTTAAGGCGCGGGTGCGAATTTTCTCCAGAGAAATGCCCCAACCATCATCACGGATAGTAATGATGGTGCGATTACTGCGGTGATTAGCTGTAATTTCAATTAATCCTTGTTCTGGTTTTCCTAAAAGGCGACGCGTGGCAGAGTCTTCGATTCCATGATCGAAAGCGTTCCTTAACAAGTGCATTAAAGGTTCGTTTAAAGCTTCTAAAATGCTGCGTTCAATTAAAGTGTTGCCACCTTCGATTTTTAACTGAACATTTTTGCCATACTCGACATTTAAATCGCGTAAAGCTCTTGGAAAACGTTCGATTAAATCAGACAGCGGTCGCATTCGGATGTGATTTAGCTTGGTCTGTAAC
>NZ_JADEXF010000088.1 GCF_015207245.1 Nostoc cf. edaphicum LEGE 07299 | reverse complement strand
TCTATTTTAGTTTTCCATTGCAGAGCCGTTTCGTCACCGGGATCTAATTTTAGAGCGTTGTCAAAGTGGATTTTGGCCATTTTTAGCTGATTTTGCTTCAAATACACCATTGCAATTAAGCTATGACAACGACTATTTTTTGGTTCTAGCTTCAGGGCCTCTTGCAACTCTACTTTGGCTGGGGCAAATTGGTTTTTGTCAATCAAAGATTGAGCGCGACGAATATACTGTTCTACAATCAAGTCTTCTTTTGGTGGGGCTGGTGTTGGTGGTGTATTTTTTGGTGTATTTGGCTGAGGTGTACCTGATTGGACTTTGGGTTGAGCAGATGGCGGTGCGGCGGATGCTTTACCCGCACTCCGCATTAAATACACTAAATTCAACTCACTAGCTTGGGCAATCACTTGCAGCGCTTGTTCTAAAGAATCATATTGGGTTTGGGCTAGTTTTGCGATCGCAGTTTTATAAAAATGATCGATATTACCTGCCTCAACTAACTGTTTAGCCAAGTCGGTGTTTAGAGTTACCGAAGTCGATTCCTGTACTAGACGTTTGCCAATTTGCGACAAAATTAGAATATATTCCGTGCGAGTGCGATCGCCAGAGAGTTTTTCGTAAGCCGGGTTAACCAGCTTTGATAACAATTCGTTACCGAGATGTTTTTGAGCAGCAGTTTCAGTAAGACTACTGTCTGGGTGCAAACGACGGGCGACTTGGAGATAGCGTTTGCGAATCTCTTTAACATCGGCATCAACTGGAACGCACAGCACTGCGTGATGATCTATGAAATCATATTTAAATAGTCCACGATCTATTTTGAAAGACATATAGAGTTTTTGCACCAAAGGAGCAGTTAGATTGCTTTTAGTGTACCCAAAGTCGTAGAGAAAGCCCCCATCTGCTACACCCAAGCTGACAGTGGTGGAACCCGTAAAAGTTCGTTACTGAGGGAGTCGTGAATATAACTATTTGTGGCAAGAATTCTACCAGACTCAATTTTGACAGCAGTGCCATCGTAGGCGGTGATTTTGCCCCCGGCTTCTTGTACCAAAATTATCCCGGCGGCAATATCCCAAGGAGAAAGTCCCCGTTCCCAGTAACCATCGACACGTCCACAGGCAACATAAGCCAAATCTAGCGATGCCGAACCGCTACGTCTAACTCCTTGGGTAAGATGGGTGAGGTGACTAAATTCTGCGTAGTTGTTATCAGAGGTTTCGCGGCGATCGTAGGCAAATCCCGTTACTAGTAGACTTTTACTCAGTTCAGATGTTACCGAAACCTTGATGGGTTGACGGTTACGCGTTGCCCCGAAGCCAGCAGCAGCACGGAATAGCTCATTGTGAAAGGGGTCATAAATTACACCAACTTGGGGAACGCCATTAATTAACAGCCCGATGGAAACGGCGAAAAATGGGTATTGATGAGCGTAGTTGGTTGTGCCATCGAGAGGATCTATTGCCCAGAGGTACTCATTCTGTTGATTACCTAATTTCCCTGATTCTTCAGCGAGGATCGAGTGCTGGGGAAAGTGGCGACGCAAAATTTCTAAAATCAATTCCTCTGAGGCTTTATCAGCAGCCGTGACTAAATCACCAGGGCGTCCTTTTTCAATAATTGCGTCTTCTAACTTACCCAAGTAACCTTGCAAAATAGCACCAGCAGCTAAGGCTGCTTCTGTAGCAATATCTAGAAAAATTTGTAGATTTGTCATTTGTCATTTGTCATTGGTCATTTGTCATTGGTCATTTGTCATTTGTCATTTGTCATTGGTTATTAATTCTTCTACTTCACTCCTCCACTCTCCCCCTCAGCACTCAGCACTCAGCACTAATTAAAAATTTTGGCGGCGAAACTCGGCGGGAGTGAGGCGCATGGGCTTTTCTGGACTCCAAATTCCTTGCCCCATGAGTCTAGCCCATTGTTGGGCACGTTCTAAACGCAGGTCATACTTATGGTTAGGCGATCGCCCCACAAACATTGCATTTCCTTGTTTGACTAATTCTTCATTCAATAACACCTTATTTTTCCACACATAAGCTAGAGTTCGCCCAATTTTGTCTTTTGCTTCTAAATCAAACTCCAGTGTTACCGATTGTTCTACACCACCAATTAGATTCTCTAACTGTTCTTTTGCTGCCTCCCCCCAAGGGCGCTGTCGCAAATCTGGTGCATCAACACCCACTAACCGCACTTGGGAAATCAAATTTGGTTGTTCAGCCATGCCCAAAACTTCCAAACTTTGCCCACTAACTACCCGCGCTACTTTCACCTGGGCTTCATTGTTTGGCAGCTGGTTTTTACCTTGGCAACTCACCAACAGCAATAAACAAGCCAAAATAACTATTTTTTGCACCCACTCACCAAGACGCACAGGCACCAGAAATTTGGTGATTTTGAATTGTTTATTCTTCATCTAAGGGTAAACCCGCTTTAACTCTCCCCTTAGCAAAATAGCGTCCAAACTGGAGTTCGTAGACTTCATCTTCGTCTTGCGTTTCCACTTCCAAGTCAGAACGGGGGTAACTCACACACAACAAGGCATAACCTTGCTTACGTAAATCTGGTGACAAGCCGATCGCCTCTGGTTGGTAAATTTCTCCTGATAACACTCTCACAGCACAAGCGGTGCAAGCCCCGTTGCGGCAGGAAAACGGTAGTTCTACCCCTTGTTTTTCGCCAGTGTGTAGGATGTAGCGGTCTTCTGGCACTTGTAGGGTGTGTGTTTTGCCAGTGGCGCGATCGCGAACTTTAATTGTGTATGTACGGGACATCTGGATTTGCGTTTTGGGATTAGGACTATCAGATTCAATCTAGAATATCTTTCTTTATCTTTGCATTTTCTGGGATTTCATAGTATGATCGTAACTTGTGACACCTGGAGAGGTGGCCGAGTGGTTTAAGGCGCAGACCTGGAAAGTCTGTTTAGGGAAACTTAACGGGGGTTCGAATCCCCCCCTCTCCGTTCTCAAACCTAAGTCTAAATATATAGTTTGAATATAGCTAAATGTATTTAGGACTAGAAAAATTAAATATGATTTTCAAAAATCTTTGCAACACAATGAATCATCTGTAGAGGCGTACATCTGTACATTGGTCTCAACTTAAGCTAAAAGCTTTGTCAAATCTCGTTTCCAGCCTCTGGGCTGGAAATGCTGCTCTTGGCGGCTCTGCCGCCAGCAAGGGAGGCAGAGCCTCTAGGACAGCATTCCCAGTCTCAGACTGGGAACGAGACAACGAGACAATATCTAAAAACTTTTTCTAGGCTGGCTTTCACGTTAAGTTGACACCAATGACATCTGTATGCCCCTAATAAGTATTTAGTGGAATGGTATAACACCAAGAATATGAGTGTTAAGGCACTTCAATGGGAATCAAAGCATTTTCTGGCAAGTAGTTGGAAAAACGCCCCTCATCTGCAAGCACCAAAATCAGGCGTAGGGGATAATCTGGCGGAACTTGCAAATCTGCCCACGGTACTGCCAACTCTAAACAATTATTTAAAGCTACTTGAGCGCGGCTGAAACGGGGATGCCATTGATAATTGTCTCCAGCTTCTCGAAATTGAATCGATTGCGTTAGCAAGTTAACTTCCAGAAGATGGTGGAAATGGTAATTAAGTGGGGCTGCATCTGGTACATCTGCCAAGGGAATTGGACTATTGACCATTGTTTTTTCTGGATAGAACCACAGCAAATTCAACTCTGCTGGAAAACCCCGCCTTGGTGCAACGCCACCTTTAAAGTCCAACCGCAAATAGAAATTTAAGTGATCGACCCCATACCAAAGTCGCTGGATAACACTGCTGTTATGCATCGTCCCTCGCGCCCCACCAATTTCTATGCGTCCAGCTTTATCCCAATCTTGTTCGTCACCCTTACCATCAATGACGGGGTGAATAAAGCCTTGTGGGGTGTGACTTCCCTGTGCTTCGTGGATTTCCAGCGGTTGCTTGAGATAGGGCGGTAGAGGTTCATTTAAAGCCTTGTAAATACCAAACAGATGTTCTCGAAACAACCGATCAAAAATGGCATCCTGATTTGAGGAGTGTCCTGCACCAAACCACCAGAACCAGTCGGAACCTTCTGCGGCATATAATGCTTCCCACGCTTCTGGGTTGTTTTCTTCCGTCGCTTCGGGATGACTTGCAAGCATTTTTCTTGCTTCTGTCAAATAATCCCAAGCACGATTTTTGGCGGGATCGCCGATCCAAGTGGTGAAGTTGCCATCTACCCAAGAACCACTATGTAGTTGTCCTCCGGGAATGGTGGCTGTGGCTGGAAATTCTTCCAGAAATTCGGAAACAGTGACGAGTTTGAGGTGAGGTTCATCGCTCAAACTTTGATATAAAGCTTCTAAAAAGGGTTTGCCATCTTGGGGATAAAATTCCCAGCAATTTTCCCCATCTAAAGCGATAGTAACTAGCCAAGGTTGTTCGCTATGACTATCTCTTTGCATTTTAGCGATCGCTTGCAAATGTCCCACTAAATCTGCAGCTGCCTTTTTTGCTGGCATTGCACCATAAGTAAAACCAATCAAGTCTGATAATCTGTGGTCGCGAAACACAATTGACAAGTCACCCTCGGCGGTTTGCAGGCGATAGGGTCGATACAACAATTCTGGTTGCTCCACATTCCCCGCCCCATCCCGATGAAAAAAGTGTTTCAGCGTCCACCCTAAGACAGCTTCATCTGAGCATATCCACTTAAAACCTTGGTTAATAATATGCGGAAGTATCGCCGGACTTACTGATTGTTCCGAAGGCCACAAACCACGAGGTATCTGTCCAAAGCGGTCTTTATAAAAGTTCCAAGCTTTCCGCAAGTGGCGGGGAATATCTTCTGCCCACTCAAAGCGTTGCTTTGGTAGTGTCATATTGGGCACAGCTGCCCGACCAGAGTTTGTATCAGCTAACAAGGGTAAAATCGGGTGGGTGTAAGGTGTGGTGGTAACTTCTAGCTGCCCCGACTCCTGCATTTTCCGATGTTGGGGGATAATCCGACTGAGAATTTCTCGCTGTTTAGAATAAATGCGCTGGCGATCGCTTAAAGTAAAATTCCGACCCTTTTTTAACCAAGCAGCAATTTCTGGGTCATCCCAAAACAGCGGATCGATCCAAGCTAAATTGTGCCAAGCTAGCAAATCGCCATAGTCTGGCAATTCCCAATTTGCTAAACACCAAGGTTGGCCTTTTTCCTGCCTTTGCTGGTACAACTCGGCATAGCGGGGATGAGGGTCAATCAGAGTATGGTGATTGGCATCAAAAAAGTGTTGGATAATAAATTCCCGCTGTTGCTGGGTAAGTTGCTCATCCGGTGTCAAGCTGGCTGTGAGGTAAGGGTCAAAAGCAGTGCCAGCAATATAATCTTCGAGTTGCAATATCAGCGATGGAACTAAATTCACTGTTTGGTGTAACTTAGGATACTGCTCTAAAAGCAATACTAAATCCAGGTAATCTTTAGTTCCATGCAAACGTACCCAGGGAAGACGGTACTGCTGACTCTGAGATAGCGAAACGCCGCTGCCAGGGGATTTGTACAGCGGCTGATGTTGATGCCAGATAAAAGCAATGTAAAGAGGATGGGACATAAAGAATAGTTAGGAGTTAAGAATGAGGAGTTAGGAGTTGATTCAAACTCATAACTCCTAACTTCTAACTCCTAACTTTTACACCACTTGCTCAATTTCTGCAATTTCGGGAATCATTTCCTTGAGGCGGCGCTCAATACCCATTCTCAGGGTCATTGCAGAACTGGGGCAAGAACCACACGCACCTTGCAGGCGCAGTTTTACAACAGGCCCATCGAGTTCTACTAGTTCCACATTGCCGCCATCAGACATGAGATAAGGGCGCATTTCATCTAAGACTGTTTCAACGTTTTCAGATGTAAGTGTCAGTGTCATAGTTTTAGACCTGCTAAGTTAATGATGGGGATTGGGGAGGCAGTGCAGTCTTGGGGAGCCAGTCCGATCTTGGGGTTTCCCCAAATAGAGGAACTGGCGTGTCTCCCCAAGTGGAGCAACTGCCGTCATGGAGCATAGGGCATGGGGCATGGGGCATTAATGATCTCTGTGCCAGATGCGCGGTTACTCATTAACCATTATCCAAAATTTTATTTTTCAGCTTTGTTAAATCGATCCTAAATCTATTGCCGCTAGATTGTCAGGTGTCAGTTTTTAATGACTTTTGACTAAACCACTGCTGGTTTTAGCAACTTGATATTAGATTAGCTGAACAATTTGTCGTGCAAGCCCTCCTACTCTACTTTAGCCTTTAAAGTACTGAAGAGAAAGCCATGAGGTGAGGACAAGGAAGGTTTTTTCCCCCATACTTCTCTACGAGAGTCCGTGCCCTAAGCGTAGCTATGCCGCAGGCTTTACGGCAACACTCAGTACAAGTGCTTAATATGGTTAATAAATAATACTAAAAAATTTTAAAGTTTAAAACTAAAAACCCAGTACTGGTAATCTTTCAAATAGCCAATGACTAATGACCAATGACCAATGACCAATGACTAACATTCAGCACTACTTGTTGAGTCGCCATCATTAGACGAAACCATAACTGGTTGTTGATATAGTGGCACAGTGAATGTGACTGTTGAGCCAAGTCCTTCGCCCAAACTATAAAAATGTACCTCGCCGCCCATAGCCTCCACTAGCTTTTGGGATATTGCCAGTCCCAAACCTGTGCCGCCGTACTGGCGAGTGCGGGAGCCATCCACCTGAGAGAATAATTGAAACAGTTTATCTTGTTTATCTAAGGAAACACCAATACCAGTGTCTGCCACACGTACTCTTACCATGCCAGGAAATTGCTGCTCTTGAAAGTTCGCCTTTTTGAGTACTAAATCGGCGCTGACGGTAACGCCACCCTCATGGGTAAATTTGATCGCATTACCTACTAAATTGATCATCACTTGTAGCAACCGCTGGTAGTTGCTTTGGACAATGATTTCATCAGAGGTAGCAGGCATTTGCATCCGAAAACTGAGGTTTCTCATTTCTGCTTGGGGACGCATGAAACCTTCTACATGACTGAATAGCTCATCTAGCTTGACTGGAGCGTAAGCTAGCTCCATTTTACCAGCTTCGATTTTGGCAATGTCCAAAATATCGTTGATGATATTCAGCAGATGTATCGATAACTGATGAGCTTCCGTCAAAAACTGATTTTGTTCTTCTGGATCATCTGCCATCCCTTCTAAAATCAGCTTCAAAAAGCCAATCATACCGTTGAGGGGGGTACGAATTTCATGGGATACATTAGCCAGAAACTCGCTTTTGAGGCGGGAAGCTTCTTCGGCTTTTTGACGCGCTATTTCTAATTCTTCATATAAAGTAGCATGAGCGATCGCAGTTCCCAATTGATCTGCTGCTTCTTTTGCCAGTTCTAATTCCGATTCTGTTAATGTGTAGCATTCATCCTGCCAATTCAAGGCAACCAATCCATTAGCTTGGTCTTGATAGCAAGTCGCAACTACTAAAGTTTTCTGCCGCCCAGACTCTTTGTATCCAGGCACTTCCATTGTAACTGGTTCTAGGGTTGCCAAGGCTTGAGCAAAGGCAGGCTCAGAAGCTATATCTATGTCTGAGCCAAGCATTGATTTGAGTTCTGGCTGGCGATACTCAGCTTTCACCTGCACTTTTGAGCTTGAGGGCTGATAAGGACAAATAATGCAGCGTTCTAGCCGCAGTGCTTTCCCCAAACTGTCAACTGTTTGCTGCCAAATAATATCTAAATCTAATGTCCGGCGAATATTTCTGGTAATCCGATTTACCAATTTTTGGTGTTGCTGCGATCGCAAAGCCAACTCTATTTGTGTGGGCGTTTTTGATGCCACGCGCGCTTGTTTTTTGTTGAGTGTCGCTTGTACCAAGCGTCCCATCACTAAAACGGTAGTGGCAGTGGTTCCCAAACTCGGCATAATCGGACTAATCACTAAGTCCAACTCAAATAATTCTTTCTGATAGCTAAACCAACATTGAAATCTTTCTGGCACCAGACTTGTCAAAATTCGGTGCAATCGTTCCAAATAACTAACCTTATCCACTGGGACAAAGGTTTGAGTCTGGTTCAGCTCGTCAACTATTTTTTCAGTATTTAACCCCAGGAGTTCGCTGTACTGCCAACAAAAGGTCAGATAGCGCCCTGCCCCATCCTGTGTATAAACTAACTCTGCTCCTAGAGTTGCTAATGAGCCATCAGTCTTACTGGTAATAGATTCCAGATTTTGGGAAAATACATTTGACAATTGGGAATTGGCAGTAATAGTCATTAATTGAGTTGGATAGACAAAGGGTATCCGACCGTAATTTTACTAAAGCCGCTGAAATTTATACATAAATTTTTACAGCTTTTTTGTGTTTGATGGAGTATTTTTTGGTGTTCTGAAAACCAGATTGGCAAACTTTACTTTTTTTTACTTGCATTGACACTTAACCAATGGCGTCAATCGTTCCATTCACCGCGAGGAGGAACAGGGGTACGCACAGGCGTGCGCGTTAGTTCATCATCTCTAAGGATTTCACCCCGTAACCACTGGCGAATCGCTACTTCAATTACTTTACTTGGGTCATTTGTGAGATGCTGAATTTGCTCTAGTAACTCGGAGTCTAGGCGGACAGCAATTTCTACCTTATCGGCTGGTGTATTTTCCGCTTCGGTAGTTTTC
>NZ_JADEXF010000087.1 GCF_015207245.1 Nostoc cf. edaphicum LEGE 07299 | reverse complement strand
GTTGCCATATATGTTCCAGCATACTTATTGGAATAGTCAGTAGTGCTATCGGGCACGAACCAGTCAGGAGTCGTCTTCTGCTGTCTAACCTGTTTGTCCAAGCCAATTTGCAGAGAAATATTCTCGTAAACAATTTTTGCCTTTACAGCTTTCAGCAGTTTTTCTAGCAAGTTTTGTAACCATTCTGCCCGAACATACAAATTATGAGATGGATGTTCACCATAAGCAAAAGGTATAATAAGCACCAAATATCCTTTGTCGCTTATTAGTTTGTCCAAGCAGAATTGAACTAGTTCTTGATCGTTGTTTTGCTCTAGTGTTTCCTTGTCAACATTATGAAATAATAAGCCAGCTAGTACGACGGCATCAAATTTTTGATTGTCAGAAGCTAATTCTGGCAGTGCTACCGATAAATCTTTAGCAGTAAACTTCTGTTTGGGGTATAGTTTTGAACAGTATTGAATCGCACCTTCACTGTGGTCTATGCCAAGGTAGTCACATCGCTCAGGTAGATATTTGTTCAAAGCCCCATTGCCACATCCCAAATCTAACAAAGAGAATGAACGTTGCTTAAAAGCCTGATCAAGATACCAAACTGATGGTGTGTATCGGGTAGCATTTTCAGGAGATTCAAAGTATGAATAATAATCATCTTGGAAACGTTCTTCTTCAGAAGTTTTGCGATCGGGAACTTGCTCTTCTATAAGCATTTTGATAGACAAGTCCTACTTGTGTGAAAACTTTTCTATGGCAGTTTATCAGTATTTAGATAATACCTTCTATACGCAATTAGGTAGATTTCAGTAGGGTGCTGATCTCGACTTTACTACTTGGACTGTTACAAGATTTGATTGCTCAGTCACTTTGGTGTTCTTAGTCTAAAGTCGATCTGTGAGTATTCCCCCTAAAAAGGGGGAATATTTTTTTCTCTCTACGCTCTTTTTAAGAGGTAAATTCAGGCGACTGCTTTGTGCATCTAAAGGGATGGGTTTTCGCAGAGTACCTGTTTGTGCAGCTTCTCCTGCGGGAGAATAGCTTCAGGGAGAGTATGAGAACGGTTACAGTTACTAATGACTGGTTACTAAACTGAACTCAGTTGTTTTGTTTTCAGGATTAGCTTCTGGACTATCAGCTTCAGAAGGCGGAACCAACTGCCAGAATTTCGGCAAAAATTCTTGCCAGTTTTGTAGAATTTTCTTCGCCTTTGGTGAACCAGTGCGTTCTGCATGAGTTTGGATTAACTCTTGCAGTTGCTTTGCACCTACTTCGGTAATCACCCGCTGGATTTTGACAATTTCTGGGTTGACTAACTCACGGAACGAGTCGTCTTCATCCAAGAAGTATGCCAGTCCTCCAGTCATTCCAGCTGCTACGTTACGTCCTACTTTACCGAGAACGACAATCACACCACCAGTCATGTATTCACAGCAGTGATCCCCAGCGCCTTCAATCACTGCGATGCCTTTAGAGTTTCTCACAGCAAAGCGCTCTCCTGCTTGCCCGTTGGCAAATAATATGCCGCCAGTAGCACCGTAGAGGCAGGTATTGCCAACTATCACGTTTTGTGATGGGTTGTAGGTAGCATCAGTTGGAGGTTTGATGATGATTTCACCACCATGCATCCCTTTACCTACATAGTCGTTTGCTTCTCCTTCTAGGCTCAAAATTATGCCTGGGAGGTTGAAAGCACCAAAGCTTTGCCCAACACTACCTGTAAAGTTGAGATTAATTTGTCCTTCAAAGCCACTGTCACCATATTGAGAAGCGATCGCACCCGCTAATCTTGTGCCCACTGTTCTGTCAGTATTGATAATTGGGTAAGTCTTGGTGACAGTAGACTGATCCCTAATAGCAGCCTGAATGTCAGGATCGGCAAGGAACTTGTCATCCAAAACCACTCCGTTGCTGTGAACTTCTTCATGCACCAACCAGCTGCGATTGTCTCTGCTATTTGGCAGCTGAAGTAAACAGTCGAGATTCAGCGATCGCGTTTTGGTGAGATTTACCTCTGGGCGCAGTTTTAACAAATCTGCACGTCCAACGATTTCTGACAAAGAACGGTAGCCAAGTCGGGCTAACAAACTACGCACTTCTTCGGCGATGAAGTAGAAGAAGTTGACAACTTGTTCTGGTATCCCCGTAAACCGCTGGCGGAGTTCTTCTTTCTGAGTAGCAACACCCACAGGACAGGTATTCATGTGGCAAACTCGCGCCATGATACAGCCTTCAGCAATCATGGCGATGGAGCCGAAACCAAATTCTTCGCCGCCCATTAATGCACCTATTACCACATCCCAACCACTCTTGAGTCCACCATCTACGCGTAAAATCACGCGATCGCGCAAGCCATTTTCCATCAAGACGCGATGCACTTCGCTTAAACCCAGTTCCCACGGTGAACCAGCATGTTTAATTGAACTGAGTGGCGATGCACCTGTACCACCATCATGTCCAGAAATCTGGATAATATCAGCGTTTGCCTTGGCTACACCAGCGGCGATCGTGCCAATACCAACTTCTGAAACTAGCTTCACCGATACCTTTGCTTTGGGGTTAATTTGGTGCAGATCAAAAATCAGTTGTGCTAGGTCTTCAATCGAATAAATATCGTGGTGCGGTGGTGGCGAGATCAGCGTCACACCTGGCTTGGAGCGCCTTAACATCGCAATGTATTGGCTCACCTTGGGCCCTGGCAGTTGTCCACCTTCCCCAGGCTTTGCACCTTGGGCAATTTTGATTTCAATTTGTTTGGCGTTGACTAGGTACTCTGGGGTGACACCAAAGCGTCCCGATGCAACTTGCTTAATGGCACTATAAGCTCGATCGCCATTCCGCAATCCTTTTAAATGAGGTAGGGTTGGCGAGTAACCAGACTCGTCTACATCATCTAGAACTGTGTAGCGGACTGGATCTTCGCCGCCTTCTCCAGAATTTGATTTACCGCCAATGCGGTTCATGGCGATCGCTAAAGTTTCGTGGGCTTCTCTTGACAAAGCGCCTAAAGACATACCGCCGGTGCAGAAGCGCTTGACTATTTCATATACCGATTCCACTTCTTCTAGAGGAACTGGGGTGCGTAGCTTGCCGCCGTAGGCATCGCCTTGGAAATCTAGTAAATCTCGCAAAGCTGTTACTGGTCTGCCTTGGAGGTGCTTTTTGTAAACTTCGTAGTGGTCATAGTTTTTACCATCTAGAGCCTTATGCAGCGCCTTAACCATTTCGGGGCTATTCATGTGGTACTCGCCGCCAGGACGGTACTGCACAAAACCCAAGTTTTCTAACTTCTTGGTCGTTAGTTCTGGGAAAGCTTTGACGTGGAAGGAAAGCACTTCATCAGCAAGTTCGGTAATGCTCAAACCACCGATGCGGGAAGTCGTCCCACGAAATCCCAGGTCGATTAAATCTCCACCGATGCCAATAGCTTCAAATATTTGGGCTGCTTGATAGCTGGAGAGCAGAGAAATTCCCATTTTGGAGAGAATTTTGAGCAAACCTGACTCTACTGCTTTGCGATAGTTTCCTAAAGCTTGTTCTAGGGTGAGGGTGGGGATTTTTTGCACACCCATTAACTTTTGAGTTTTGGGATCAGACCACCAATCACGCACCGTATCTAAAGCCATGTACGGGCAAACTGCGCCAGCACCATAGCCAATCAGACAAGCAAAGTGATGGGTACTCCAACATTGAGCAGTATTCACAATCAGGGATGTTTTCATTCGCAACCCCTCACGAATCAGATGGTGATGCACCGCACCCACTGCTAATAGGGGAGGAATGTAGGTATATTCTGTGTTGAGACTGTCATTGACCCGATCACGATCGCTTAATATTAAAATCTTTGCACCTGCCCGGACTGACTCAGCTGCTTGTGCTTGCAAAGATTGTACTGCGGCTTTCAATCCTTCTGGGCCGCTGGCGATCGCAAATAGAGTTGACAACTCAGCCGTGGCAAATCCTGACAGCTTAATTGCCTCTAATTCTGCATCCGTTAACACTGGCGATTCAAGTTTCAATCTCCGAGCATATTCTGGCTTAGGCTCTAATAAGTTACCCCTTTCACCTAATTCAACTTTCAGAGACATTACTAGCTTTTCCCGCAGGGGATCGATCGCCGGGTTCGTCACCTGAGCAAAGCGCTGTTTGAAATAGTCATAAAGCAGGTGGGGCTTTTGTGACAGCACCGCTAAAGGAATATCATCACCCATGCAGAAAGTTGGTTCAGAACCGGCGATCGCCATTGGATGAATCACCATTTCTACATCTTCTGTGGTGTAACCAAAGGCAGTTTGACGCTGAAGTAAGGTTTGCTTGTCAATAGTCAATTGTCCTGAGTCATTTGTCATTTGTCCTTTGCCATTGCCATTGCCATTTGCTAATGACGGATGACCAATGACCAATGACTTTAATTCTTGACGATGCTGTTGCAGCCATTCTCCATAAGGATGCTGCTTGGCGATGCGCCCCTTAATTTCCCAATTCTTCAGCACTTCATGATTTTCTAAATCCACGGCAATCATTTGCCCTGGTCCTAGTCTACCTTTCTCGACAATATCGGCTTCTGGAAAGTCCACCACACCAGCTTCGGAAGCCACAACAATGTAATTATCTTTGGTGATCGCGTAACGAGCTGGTCTTAAACCATTACGATCTAGAGTTGCACCAACTTTTTTGCCATCGCTGAATACTAAAAGTGCTGGCCCGTCCCAAGCTTCTTGCAAACCACTGTAATATTCGTAGAAATCAACAATTTCTGGAGATTCACGTAAAGAAGGCTGATTTTGGTAAGCCTCTGGAACCATAATCATTAAGGCTTCCAAGGGGCTGCGTCCAGAGCAAACCAGTAATTCCACTACGTTGTCTAGAGTGGCTGAGTCACTGTTATCAATATGAACTAATGGCTTGAGTTCCTGGATGCGATCGCCCCATACAGGATGATTCAGGCTAGCTTCTCGTGCCATCATCCAGTTGATGTTACCCAATAAGGTATTGATTTCGCCGTTGTGACCCAAAAGCCGCATCGGTTGGGCTAGGGGCCACTTGGGCATGGTATTGGTACTAAAGCGGCGGTGATAAACAGCAAAGGCGCTTTTGTAAGCTGGATTTTTTAAATCGTCATAAAAGCTGCCCAAGACAGCGGAACGCACCATGCCTTTGTAGACAATTGTGCGACTTGACAACGAACAAATATAAAATTCTTCTGAGATGTTAGTTGCAGCTTTACTAATTCGGCGGCGGGTAATGTACAATTGCCGTTCTAATTCATCGCCGCTTTTGTCAACAGAAGCTAACAAAACTTGTTCGATCTGGGGTTGATTTTCTCTTGCTTGTACCCCAAGTAAATCAGGTTTAACTGGTACAACTCGCCAACCAAGTAAAGTGAATTTTTCTTCAGCAGCCACTTGCTCAACTGCCGCCCTAGCTTTTTGTGCTGCTTCCTGGTCTTGTGGTAGAAAGATCATCCCAACAGCTATATTATTGATGGATGGAAATTCCTTTCCACTTTCGGCAAAGTCTTGTTGAAACAACTCCCAAGGGATAGCTGTCAATACTCCAGCACCATCACCAGAGTCGCGATCGGCGCTACAACCTCCGCGGTGTTCTAAGCAGGCTAAAGCAGCTAAGGCTTTTTTGACAATTTCGTGGCTGGTATGATTTTGGCGATGAGCAATAAAACCTACACCACAGGCATCTCGTTCCTCTACTAACCACTTTTGCCCCTGATAGGTATCTCTTGAGTTGATATCCGCTGTGATTTGTTGGCTTTGATTCATCGGTTTATTATTCATACCCTGTTCCTGAAGTATTGAGTTACCAATTTTGCCACTACATTGTGGGAAAAAATTTCTAAATTCAGCGATGGAAAAATATATAAGCACCGAAATTTAGGGAAAAAAAATTTTAACTTCGGTTTTACTTTGCTAGTTAACCGGTGTTAAAATGATTGCGTCTTTTTTATGTATTTATGCGGTGTTAGACAACTTACCTCCGCCAAGACATTATTTTTGCCCTGACAGTTTCTTTTTTATATTTTGAAGCTAAGTATTTTTTCAATTCCTTTTTCCAGATGCACGCTAGCTACTCATAGAGCCTATTTCGGCTCACCTGAAACAAAACTAAAACTGAACGCTGCACTATTTTTTAAAGCCAAAGCCCAGATAATTCGTAATTGATCGTGACAATCAAGAACTTACTCTAAGCAGTCGCGTTGCGTTTCTTAGAGAAGCTATGGTAAATGCTTTACGCTACGCTACCTTAATTCTTAGTTGCAATCAGTGAGGGGTTCTACCCTCCATTGTCTTGTTAGCCATTGAATTAAAAATGGAGTCTGAGCTGGCGTACCCTTTTAATTACGAATTACGAATTACGAATTAGTAATTATCACTTGGTTTATTAAAAACTTCTAAAATCTGTCGGCAAATTTGTTTGAGCTTATCCTCGATTTCATCAGAAGGCGAAGATGCGCCGACAACACTCCAGTTTTCTACCGTAGAAAGTCGCCACGCTTCACCGCGATGATCGAATCCAGCTACCTCCACGCCGATCGCACGCCGGGAATTGTTGATGGGATCTTGATAAAATCGGATTTGAATTAAAATACTGCGACTTCGCCAAGATTTGCTAATACCAGGAAAGTGAAAGCCAATATCTATAGAATCTGGATCGACTAACTCCCTGGTTTCCGGGTCATTCTTCCAGGGTTTGAGATCGGATTTGGCATCAGGAAACTCAAATTTGAACAAATTAACTACCGTGGCAATGTTGCTGGCGAGTTCAAGGTTCGTTGCCTGTTCAGCTGCGTTCACTAAAAAACACTCCTATATCGCGTCGGCATCTTCAAGGATGTGAAGACAGAAAAACCGCCAGAAGGCTTATATTATTGGTGTTTCAGCTTATCAAGAGCTTTGATATTTAGCAACTCTAAATCATCCTTCCCTAACAATCCTCGTTACTAAACAGATGCCAAAAATCGCTTCTTTTTGGGACTGGCTAACACCTATTAAGTAATTGTACTTAAAAATTCTTCAAAAGCAGACGGAACTCTGCTCTTTAGAGAAAATATCAAGATTTTCTGCAAAATCCTTGGCTGACAAGAACGATTAACTGCGCTAGCGATCTAAAATGACACTGTGAATCGGTAAACCAAAAGCAATTAAGTTCAATATATGGTGCGTCAACGCTCGATTTTTTCATTTTTCCTAGTACTATTGGCCACATTCCTGATTAGTTGTAGTGGCCCTGGTGTTGCGGTAGCACCTCCGACTTACACAGCAGTACAACTTGAAAAAATTCAGGCTTATGTTCCTGAAATTCAGGCTGTGCGCAATCGCTCACAAGAGTTGACAACCCTGATTAAAAGAGGTGATTGGATTAATGTGCGTAACTTTATACATGGGCCCATGACAGAAGCAAGGCTGAACCTGACTTATGTCACTTCCAACCTTCTACCCAATGACCAACCCAAAGCACGTCAAATAACACGAGATTTGTTTAATGATTTGGTTAAGCTTGATAAAGCTACCAGTGCTGGCAATCCTCTAGTTGCCTTGAATCAATCCCAAGCTGTTTTTGCAGAGATTGACAAATTCTTCGACTTGCTTCCTAATACCAGCAGTGAAGCAGAGGCAAGTTAAGCCCAAGGTAAGATGAGCAAAGGGGGATGAGGAGGATGAGGGAGAGTAAAAATTGCTCCCCCTGTTCTCTCATCTCCCACATCTCCCCATCTTTGCCTCAAAACAGCAATGAGTCATGTAGTTATTATCGGTTGTGGTGTAGTTGGAGCTGCGATCGCTTACGAACTGAGTCTAATAAAAGGGCTGAAAATTACAGTTTGCGATCGCCAACCACCAGCACAAGCTTCCACGGGCGCTGCACTTGGCGTTTTGATGGGCGCAATCAGCCAAAAAATTAAGGGTAAAGCTTGGCAGATGCGACAAACTAGCATCCAACGCTATGAAACCTTGATTCCTGAACTAGAAGCTTTAACAGGTCGCAAAATCCCTTTTAATCGTCAGGGAATTCTCATGCTTTTGTCTGATTCTTCCCTAGAGGGAATGTCAGCATGGGAAAAACTAGTAGAAATTCGCCACTCTCAAGGCTGGAATTTAGAAATTTGGGATACGACTAAACTCCAGAATATCTGTCCTCAAGTTGATTGCGAAAAAATTACTGGCGCTGTCTATTCTCCCCAAGACCGCCAACTCGATCCAACTGCCCTGACGTTAGCTTTAGTTGAAGTTGCCCAGCAAAATGGTGTAACTTTCAAATTTGGCGTGACTGTTTTGGATGCCCCAACCTCAACACCTGAATCTTCTCTACAATTTTGCGATCAACTTGAGACTACAGAAGGAAAAATAGCCGCGGATTGGTTTGTAATTGCAGCAGGGCTAGGTTCAACACCACTGACGGCAAAATTAAATCAGATAATTGATATCCGTCCTGTACTTGGGCAAGCCTTGCAAATGCGTATAAGGCATCCATTAGGCAATCCCGACTTCCAGCCAGCGATAACCGGTAACGATGTCCATATTGTTCCTGTGGGCGGTGGAGATTATTGGGTAGGCGCAACAGTGGAATTTCCCAGCAATGGCGATGAGATACCGCCAAATAAAGAACTGTTGGAATCTGTTAAAGAACAAGCGATCGCATTTTGTCCAGAATTAGCCACAGCAACTATTCTCCGTACTTGGTCGGGTTTACGTCCCCGCCCTGAAGGACGC
>NZ_JADEXF010000086.1 GCF_015207245.1 Nostoc cf. edaphicum LEGE 07299 | reverse complement strand
GTGCAGTAATTGAACTCAAAGAATTGCTGTTGGATGAATCAACTCCATTCACAATTACGACAGTAACCGAATGTCACTTGTGGGTTGTACCTGCTGCTAAATTTCGGGAATTAGTCACTCAATACCCCGAAATTGCTCAGGCTTTTTCGCGTCAATTGGCCCAAGAATTAGCTCAAGCCACATCTGCACTTGGCTATGAACAAGAACGTTCTATTGCCTTGCGCCCATATCTAGTTACCAAAGCACAACGCGGAATTGTTGGTACAAGTCGCTATGCTGTGCGGCTGCGGGAGCAAATTCGTTTATCGGCTGCTGACCGTAAATCTGTGGATATTTTCGGAGAACCAGGGTTAGAAAAAGACAATATAGCAGCCCTGATCCACTTTGGTTCTCCCAAACGGCGAGAACCAATTATTAAAGTAAATTGTGGTATTCTCCAAACTAGCGGTGCTGATTTATTTGGTCGCGCTGGTGGCAAACCCGGACTGTTGGAATGGTTGGGGGAAGGTACTCTAGTTCTCAACAACATCCAAGAATTGCCCGAAGAATTATTACCTGCCGTGACGCAGTTGCTCAAAACTGGTACATATACCCCCGTCAGTCGTTCTGGAGACCCAGTAGCCGAAGCTCGTCCCAGTAAAGCCAGAATTCTCATTGTTTCAGAAAAAACTCAGCCGACAATTGAACGCTGTATTGGTCACATTATAAAAGTACCACCGCTACGGGTGCGGAAAGCTGATATTCAGACACAAGTCGAATATTATACCAGTCTTTACACTCGCTCTAGAGGCGTTTCTAAACCGCACATTACCCCAGAAGCTTTGCGTCGCCTTCAGTCTTATGATTTCCCTGGCAACCTCAAAGAATTGAAAAATCTGGTAGAAAGAGCGATCGTACAAGCTGAGGGTGCAAATGAATTAACAGAAGAAATTTTCTGGCCAGCCGAAACTAAGAAAAAACGATTTCGGGTAAATCTGTTAAATGCCTATCCTTCCTTAAGGCGGTTTTTACGTAGTGACTGGTGGCCCGATCGCATTAATTATGGTTTTACTGCAACGGCTTTTGCGATCATTGTTGCAATATTATTTATTGGGCCGCAAACCCGCGATCGCAATTTCGTATTAAATCTATTTTGGGCTTGGTGGTGGCCTTTCTTCTTATTTCTCTTTCCCTTTTTGGGTCGTGTCTGGTGTTCTGTTTGTCCGTTCATGATTTACGGGGAAATTACCCAAAAGTTATCTTTATGGCTGTGGCCTCGAAAACTCAAGCGCTGGCCGAGAGAACAAGCTGAGAAATGGGGCGGATGGTTCATGTTTGGGTTATTTACCCTAATTTTCTTATGGGAAGAACTCTGGCATTTAGAAAATACTGCTTACCTCAGCGCTTGTTTGCTGCTGTTAATTACGGCTGGGGCGATGATTTTCTCGGCTCTTTTTGAACGGCGGTTTTGGTGTCGCTATCTCTGTCCCATCGGCGGAATGAATGGTTTATTTGCCAAACTCTCAATGACGGAACTCCGGGCACAGCAAGGGATATGTTCTGCCAGTTGCACCACGTATCAGTGTTATAAAGGCGGGCCGCAAAAAGGCGAAGGGCTAGAAACGAATGGATGTCCTTTATACTCACACCCAGCCCAGTTAGAAGATAACCGAGATTGCGTACTGTGCATGACTTGCCTGAAAGCTTGTCCCCATCGTTCCGTTGAGTTCAACTTGCGTCCCCCTGGAATTGAACTGTGGACAACTCATGTACCCCGCACTTATGAAGTAGCATTATTGTTTTTGCTCTTGGGTGGTATATATCTACATCGTTTACCAGAATTGCAATCTTGGCTGGGGTTACAACTGGATTTAACTGATTTTTGGCAGCACTTGGGATTATCGCTGCTAGTGTTAATTATTCCCGCCGCTCTTACCTTTGGGGCTTATGGCTTGCTCCAACTGTTCAACGCTAACCGTAAGCCTCGAAAATTTGTAGAGCTTGCATATAGCTATCTCCCATTAGTTTTAGGGGGAAACTTAGCTCACTATCTACGTTTGGGCTTAAGCGAAGGCGGACGAATTTTACCCGTAACCTTTGCGACAATTGGTTTGAGTGGCGAACAATTGCCAATATTGGTTGCTCACCCGGCTGTGATTGACTTTTTGCAAGGTGCAACAATAATTTTCTCCGTGTTAATGACTATGTTATTAACGCAAAAGATTGCCAAGCAACCAGTGCGATCGCTCCTTTGGCAACACCTAGCAGCGATCGCTTTGGGAGTTAGTATGTGGGCAATTATCGTCTTTTGAGCTTTACATCTTCCACCAGGCGGTTTTTAATCGCCTGGGCTAGGTGCAAAATGTGAGTTAAGAACATTCTTCCCTACGAACGTGATAGAAAATACTTGTATGATTTATGATTTTTGACTCATAGTATAAGGATTACAGATAATGCACGTTCTAAAAAGATCCATCAAACCACAAACTTATATCTCGTTCCTCCATATCTACCAAACGACTTGGGGGACTGCTGGTGATATTTGTTTAATCCGTGAATCTGTAGCTAATGATAGTACAGCGAAGTTTATCGGGCACAAAATCCAACTAGTAGTTCCAAAAGGAATGGAGCGCGATCGCATCGCCAACTGTCCAATAATTAAAGTTGCAGGTAATGTCGGCGACGGACATCCCAAAGAACACCCATTGGAATGGGAAGCTTATGAGGGTGTAAATGAAGAAATAGCTTTAGCGGCTCTCAAACCTTGGGGCTTCAAGTTAATTGAACTCTAATGTGGCGATTTGACAAGCTCAACTCGCTTTCGTTCTTCTGAAACTATTTTTTTCCCTAGCGCCATCAAACATTGGCTCAAATGGAAAAATTCATCTAATAGACATAGGAGTGAAATTAATTATGCGTTGCCTGAAATCCTTGGTAGGCATAATTAATAAATTGTCTCTACGTCATTTTTACTCCTATGTCTAATGTACCAAACCAGGTTTCTAAATCCGCGATCGCCTGAAAATCCAACAATGCTTCACCGAGATTTTCTAATTGTTCTAAGGAGAGAGTTTCAATCCGGTCTAGCATATATTGAGGTAATTCTCCCACCCGTCGAGTCAGCAGACGGAGAATCAGTAATTGCCCTTCTGCTTTTCGTCCTCTTAGTTCTCCTAGTTGTTCGCCTTCAGCGAGAATTTCTTGATAAATCACTGACTCGCGCATCATACCCTCCCGAAATAATTGTCGAATCAAGTCTTGATTGTATTTTAACCCCGCTAAGATTTGGGTGTAAGCAGAAATTTCTGGTCGTTGTCTTGGCTCAAGTTGACTAACTTTTCTCACAACTTGTTGCAACAATCCTTGAGGTTGCGTGGTTGCGGTCAGTGGTGCTAATGGCAACAAAGCAGGATCGTTGAGGAATAGTTCAGGATTTTCTTCCCATAAGCGAATCACGCGATATTCATGACGGGTAGTTTCGACACAGAAGACAGTTTCAATTACTGTTCCTGGTGCAGGGGGAAGCAGTAATACAACAACTTGCGTTATCGGTAGACGATACAAACGATACAAGCGTACCCAATAATCTAGCATCCGCAGGGGTAGGGGTGGCGTAGATTCTAGTTTGGTTTGAAATTCTAGATGGAGAATGCGTCCTTCTAATTGTAGGAATGTGACGTAATCAGCGCGAATCGGTTCGATGCTCAATTCGGTTTTGAGAACTGTGACGGAAGTTTGCGGTGTTCCTAATACCCAACTGGCAAAGGTAGCAGGATGTTTTTCCGACAGGAGTTTGCAGAGGTTATCAAAGGACATTAATGATCGGTAACAATTGAACGAGGTATTGTTATTATCTCGTGCAGTGGTTTGAGTAGGCGATGTCTACGATGGGCTATGACGCTCGTTCGCCCTTGGCGTCTCCCCTTGGGAGAAGGCTCGCTAACGCTTCGCTATCGGCGTCGCACCATCGCTCAAGGAAGCTCAGTACTATACTCTGAGCGTATCTTTTTAAATTCCTGTAATAATTACATTAATATTCCATTTCTGGCTAGGTTGAGTTATCAGACGATAAAAAGATAACTGTAGTGGTTCCTGATTTACTAGTAAAAACTTAACTCTCTTCTCTTTCCCTACCAAGGAAAGAGCAGAAACAGCCTTTATTTATAAATAAAATTACGAATTATACAAATGTATCTGCACATAATTAAAAAGCGATCGTCGCCCTTTTTCCTTTTTACCTTTATCCTGCTGTTGACACTCCTCCTCGCCCTGCCTGGGGTAAGCACGAAAGTGCTTGGGATAAACAGGAATAATACGCTTGTGAGCAGTGTGAAAAGACAGCCTAAGCTCAAACCAGAAGCATGGCAGATTAACGGTATCGTTGTTGCCCTTCATGATGGATATAACGAAGTAAAGGGGTCTGCACTAGACAAATTAGTTCAATATGATCTAAAAGATTCAAAATCTCTGAGAAAGAAACTAGAGGATATTGCTCAGGAAGCTGCCAAAATCCTCAAGGATAAAACCGTTGAATCTACTGTTCGTTACAATGCAGCATCGGCATTGGCAAATCTGGGGGAGGCAGCCAAACCCTACGTCAAAGACATCCTCGACTTCCTCAAAGATAAAACCGTTGAATCTACTGTTCGTGAGAATGCAGCATCGGCATTGGCAAATCTGGGGGAGGCAGCCAAACCCTACGTCAAAGACATTGCTGACATCCTCAAGGATAAAACTGTTGACCCCTCTGTTCGTTCCAGTGCAGCATCGGCATTGGCAAATCTAGGGGAGGCAGCCAAACCCTACGTCAAAGACATCCTCGACTTCCTCAAGGATAAATCCGTTGACCCCTCTGTTCGTTCCAGTGCAGCATTGGCATTGGCAAATCTGGGGGAGGCAGCCAAACCCTACGTCAAAGACATCCTCGACTTCCTCAAGGATAAATCCGTTGACCCCTCTGTTCGTTCCATTGCAGCACAGGCATTGGCAAATCTGGGGGATGCAGCTAAACCCTATTTCAAAGACATGCTCGACATCCTCAAGGATAAAACCGTTGACAGTATAGTTCGTTTCGGTGTAGCAGATGCATTGGGAAATCTGGGGGAGGCAGCCAAATCCTACGTTAAAGACATTGCTGACATCCTCAAGGATAAAACCGTTGAATCCTCTGTTCGTTCCGTTGCAGCACAGGCATTGGGAAATCTGGGGGAGGCAGCCAAACCCTATTTCAAAGACATCCTCGACTTCCTCAAGGAAAAAACCGTTAACAATGATGGTCGTTACCGTGTAGCATCGGCATTGGGAAAGATAGAACAACTCAACCTGAATAATATTGTTGTAATTCTGGATAGCATCTATGATGCAGGTCAATCAGAATTTGCACAGTGGCGATTTTTGACATATTTTCTGGGTGGCGGCACTGATGAAGTCAAAACACTGCTTAAATGGCTGGGCAGACCGAAAGCAATTCCTGCTCAATTGAGCCATGATCAAGGTGATAAAACTCTCAAACTTTTTGCCCAAGTCTGGGAACCTAGTCAAGGTTTAGCACGATTACGGGAAGACTTAGCAAAGCAAATTGCTATAGTTGCGAGAAAAGTCTCTTGGCGACCGCAAGATATTGTTATTTTAGAAACTCACCACAATACCCTCAAAAAGGCCAAATACAACGAAGCTGATTCGCTGCAATCAGTAATAGTTAATCTCAAAACTTGGCAGTGGTTGTTCAACGCCAGAACTACTATTTTGATTCATGCTGCCTTTTGGCTTGTCCTCATCTTTGCTTATCCCAAATTTCCCCAAGTTCAAGCCATCTTCTTCTGGAATCCTTGGGTAAGGCGCATTCTCGGTGTCGGCTACGTCGGCTTAATTCTCACCTGGGTTCCCTTTTTCCGCGAAAAGTTATTTGAACCCTTCAAGCCTTCCCTACTAGCCGATGCCGGGTTAGATAATTTTAACCCCGAAGCTTACTTCCCAAATTCTAAAGTGAAAGTTCCCGGTGTAGATGAACCCGTACCAATTACTCAAGCGCTACCTAGCATCAAAGGACAAGTCATCTTGGAAGGTGATTCTGGCTTAGGTAAGTCGATGTTTCTGCGCTATTTAGTAAAAACTTCTGGGCGGCTTGTGGTTTATCTACCTGCACACAAGTGTGACAAAGGGGTAATTGAGGCAATTCAAGCCAAGCTGCACGGACAAGCACAAGATGCTGATTTTCTCAAGAATTTAATTTACAGTGGCGCATTAGATATTTGCATTGACGGACTCAATGAAGTTACCGCCGATACCAGAGCAAAAATCTGTCAGTTTGCCGAGAGCTATTTCCGGGGTAACATCATCATGACCACCCAACCCCTAGAGTGGACACCACCCTCAACAGCCAAAATATATAAATTGCTCCCCCTTGAAGAACCACAAATTCAGCAATTTCTGATTTCCCGTCAGCCACGATTGCCCAAAAATGCCAAAGTTCAAGGTACTGATTATGAGCAAGCCACTGCTAGTTTTTTAACCAAAGCCCTCAGTAATCAGCAATCACCACAAGAATTAAGCGCGATTGAGAAGGTTCTCTCTAATCCAATGGATTTAACTGTGGTAGCCCTGATGCTATCCCAAGGTGAATACCCCGATTTATTTCACTTGCAACAACATCAATATCAATTGATGGCAGCAGAATATTTGCAAGAGTGGAACCAGGAATTTCCGCTGAAAAAATTCTCCGATGCTGTCTATCAAATGCGGTTGAAGGATGAACAGGCTTTACCTGCGGATGAATTTTACCAGGTATTACAGTCTTTGGAAGACGATAAATATAAAATGGTTGTCAGCCGTCAGTGGCAAGACGAAAAAGGCGAAGCCAAGAGAGAATGGTACTTCCGCCACGATAAGATTATGGATTTCTTTTTGGTGCAGAACTTTCTCGGCGAGAGTGAGGAAGCTAAAAACCGTCTCATTGACCACATGGACGACCCCCGTTTTCGTGGTGTCTACTTTTTGCTAGCAACCTTACTCCCGTTAGATGCTGCCACAGAATTGAAAGAAAAATTAGTTCAATATGCCGCCGATACCAAAGACCATACTGTGAGTGATACCTTTGTCCAATTGTTGCGACCAAGAGCGTGATATTAATTCGTAATTCGTAATGGGCTACGCCCCGCGATGTTAACGTAATTTGTAATTGAGAAAGAGACTTATAGTCTGAGGGGAAATTTTTGATTTAATCAGAATGAGTTTTTGATACTCGTGAATGAGTATTTGAACTGGATGAATCCACCTTTTATCTCCGTCGTCGAGTATTTGAACTGGATGAATCCACCTTTTATCTCCGTTGACGAGTATTTGAACTGGATGAATCCACCTTTTATCTCCGTCGTCGAGTATTTGAACTGGATGAATCCACCTTTTATCTCCGTTAACGAGTATTTGAACCGGATGAATCCACCTTTTATCTCCGTTAACGAGTATTTGAACCGGATGAATCCACCTTTTATCTCCGTTAACGAGTATTTGAACTGGATGAATCCATCTCTACAGGTTTCTTGAGTAGGGGCGCTATGAGAACATTTACCTATTCTGCTGTTCTAAGATTTTGCGATCGCTATTCCCACACATCTATATAATAAGAAAACAGTCGCAATGAGCGATAACTATATTTTGAAACGTATACATACATACAGACAGCAAATCCTAAAAGAAAATAAAGAAACCTGTCTTTTGTCTTACCCAATAATAAGATACTAATAGTAATAGGATATACAGAAAACAGATTTATAGCCTTACCAAATTCATATTTGAGTGCATCTGAGTACAGCTTAATATATTGCAAAATATCTTGATAAAATCTTAGCAAATGCTTACGGGTAAAGTTTCTTGTAGCGTGAACAGAAATTCTTAACCCCTGCCCCAAAAATACTAGTACCCCCATCATTAAATACTAGTGCCCCTACCCCAAGACAAATTTTAAGTTTATCTGGAGTCGGGGTTTCGGCGTTTGAGTACAACTTCAATCAATCCAATAAATCCAATCAGCATTGGGTTTTCTATCGAGTTGGAAGTCACCTGATATAAGCATAAAAATAGCAGATGACTCTTTTACCAGATAGACATTACCGATGCAACAGTCTTTAGACAGTATTAGCGATTCCCCAAGTACCAAAACGCAGAATTCTGCCCGTACATCCATGCTGAAAAATTTACTCTCTGGCGTTTTTTTTGAGCCATTATTGAGTGATTTTCGCATTATCTTTGAGCGCGACCCAGCAGCACGTAATTGGCTAGAAGTGGTGTTTTGCTACCCTGGATTGCACGCGCTATGTTTGCATCGTCTTGCTCACTGGTTACATTGTCGAGGAGTCGGTTTTATCCCTCGCTTAATTTCTCACTTAGGGCGATTTTTGACAGGTATTGAAATTCACCCAGGTGCAGAGATTGGTGAGGGCGTGTTTATCGACCACGGAATGGGAGTAGTCATTGGCGAAACTGCGATCGTCGGCGACTATACACTAATTTACCAGGGCGTCACCCTTGGCGGAACTGGTAAAGAAACTGGTAAGCGTCATCCCACAGTCGGCAAAAATGCAGTGATTGGGGCGGGTGCAAAAGTTTTAGGTAATCTGCAAATTGGCGATCGCGTCCGTATTGGCGCAGGTTCCGTTGTCTTGCAGAATGTCCCCAGCGATCGCACAGTTGTCGGAATTCCCGGCAGAATTATTTCTCGTAACGAAAACGCCAACCTTTCTCCTTTAGAAC
>NZ_JADEXF010000085.1 GCF_015207245.1 Nostoc cf. edaphicum LEGE 07299 | reverse complement strand
TCATTTCATTTTTGGAAATCTTTCAGGATGCTATAAGCATCATTTATAGGTTGAGTATTATATAGCACTTTGAAACACGTAAACTGAATTAGCGATCGCTCTTTGGGAAAAACTTTTTGGTTTACTGTTAACTGCATTGAGTCAATTCCAGCCAAATCTAATTATCAGCGATATTGGGATGCCAGAAATGGATGGCTATATGCTGATGCGACAGGTGAGGAGTCTGGAGCCAGAGCAAGGAGGGACAATTCCCGCGATCGCTTTAACTGCCTACGCTAGTGAGATGGATCATCAGCAAGCGATCGCTGTCGGATTTCAACGGCATATTTCTAAGCCTGTAGATCCAGAGGAATTGGTGAAAGCGATCGCATCATTAACGATATAGCCAAACACGCAACAGCGACAGTAATTGTTCGGTATCTACGGGTTTAGTAATGTAGTCTGATGCGCCGGCTTCAATACACTTTTCGCGATCGCCTTGCATGGCTTTAGCGGTCAGTGCAATAATCGGCAAAGACTTAAATTGCTCGTTTTGGCGGATCGTGCGTGTTGTTTCGTAACCATCCATTTCTGGCATCATTACGTCCATCAAAACAACATCAATATCTGGTGTATTTTCTAACAGAGTGATTCCCTCTCTACCATTCTCAGCATATAAAACCTGGATTTGATAACGCTCCAGCATACTGGTAAGGGCAAAGATATTCCGCATATCATCGTCTACAATTAACGCTTTTTTGCCAGTGAGTAAATAGTCTTGTGAATGCAGTTGTTCAAGTATTTCTCGTTTGGGTGCTGGTAAATTTGCTTGGACTCGGTGTAAAAATAATGCTGTTTCATCAAGGAGACGTTCGGGCGATCGCACATCTTTAATGATGATTGTTTCGGCAATTCGCCGGAGTTCTGTTTCTTGAGCTTTGCTAATTTCTCTACCTGTGTAGACAATGATTGGTAAAGTTTTGCCGTGAGGTAGAAGCTTTATCTGCTCGATCAGTTCAAACCCGGTCATGTCGGGTAGCCCTAAATCGAGAACAAGGCAATCAAAATGCTGGGTGCGAATAGCTTCTAGGGCTGCTGCACCAGTGCCAACAGCAGTAGTAGAAACATCGCTGTTGCCAATCAACTCAATAATACTAAGCCTTTGAATGTCGTCGTCTTCGACTACTAGCAAATTTTTCACTTGGCGCTCAACAAAACCTTTAATTTTGGTTAACGCTTCAGATATTGTCTCGCTGGTTAAGGGCTTTTGCAGATATGCGATCGCTCCTAGTTGTAAACCACGTTGTTTCCCTTCTTCAACGGTCATAATATGTACAGGAATGTGACGCGTATTTGGGTCATGCTTCAGACGATCTAATACAGTCCAACCATCCATTTCTGGCAACCTGATATCTAGCAAAATGGCTGAAGGTAGGAATTGCTGCGCTAGCATCAAACCTGTAGTGCCTGTTTGGGCAGCGATCGCCTTGAATCCGTGCTGTTGTGCCATATCTAGCAGGATACGCGCAAAATTAATATCATCTTCGACAATTAGTAAGACGCGATCGCCTCTTTCAATGGTAGTGCGATCGTCATTTAGGAGTGGAGAGGGGGTAGAGACGCGATTAATCGTGTCTGTATTGAGTAGGGAAGAGGGAGTGGGTAGTGTTGATGCAGAATCAAAACTCAGCGATCGTGATGGGGTAAACGCCCCGCTATCGCTAACAGGACTCAATTGTGGTAGATAGAAGGTAAAGGTGCTACCTTGACCGGGTTGGCTAATTAGTTTAATTTCACCGCCAAAGAGACGGGCGATTTCGCGGCTAATTGATAAGCCCAATCCGGTGCCGCCGTATCTCCTGCTGGTAGAGCCATCGGCTTGCTGAAATGCTTCAAAAATCACTTTCTGTTTGTCTGGGGCAATGCCAATACCTGTATCGCTGACTGAGAAGGCGATGACAACCTGGGCACTATTCAAAGTTTGGTAGTCCTTACTCCATCCCTGTTTTGCCACTGCAATCTGTAAGCGTACCTCCCCTCGCTCTGTAAATTTAAAAGCATTGGAGAGGAGATTTTTTAACACCTGTTGTATACGTTTGACATCTGTATAGATGCTAACTGGCAATTCAGGAGTAAGTTCAATTGTAAAGGCAAGTCCCTTACTCTGAGCGATTTGCCGGAAGTTACGCTCAATTTGTTCGCCCAACTCTGCCAATGGCATTTGAGTCATGTCGATGGACATAGTTCCAGATTCAATTTTAGCGAGATCCAGAATGTCATTGATTAACGCCAACAAGTCAGTACCGGCTGAGTAAATTGTCTGACTGTATTCGACTTGCTTGGCGGTGAGGTTATGGTCAATATTATCTGACAACAACTTCGCCAAAATTAACAAGCTGTTCAGTGGTGTCCGCAGTTCATGGGACATATTGGCGAGAAACTCTGATTTGTATTTTGAAGAAAGGGCGAGTTGTTCAGCCTTGTCTTCTAAAGACAGTCTTGCTTGTTCAATTTCCCGATTTTTGCGCTCGACTTCTTTCTTCTGCATCGCTAACAACTCTGCCTTTTCTTCTAATTCAGCGTTGGTTTGTTGCAGTTCCTCTTGCTGTCCTTTGAGTAAATCTTCAGAGGCTTTGAGTGATTGCGCTTGTTCTTCTAAGCGCTTGTTAGTTTCCCTAAGTTCGCTTTGCTGGGTTTGGAGTTCTTCAGCCAAAGATTGCGATTGTTTGAGTAATTCTTCAGTTCGCATCGATGCTGCGATCGTGTTGAGGACGATCGCTATACTTTCGGTAAGCTGGTCGAAGAATGTCAGATGAATTTCGCTAAAGCGGCGGAAAGATGCTAACTCTATGACTGCTGTCACCTGTCCTTCAAAGAGTACAGGTAACACCACGGCGTTAAGTGGAGCCGCTTCTCCTAAACCAGAGGCAATTCTGACATAATCACTTGGTACGTCCGTCAAGAGTATTCGCTCTTTTTCTAAAGCGCATTGTCCCACCAAACCTTCACCTAAGTGAAAGCGGTTAGCTAAATGTCTGCGTTCACGGTAAGCGTAGCTACTAATTAGTTTTAAAAACGGTGTATTTTCCCCAGACTCCATCAGGAAGAATACGCCATGTTGCGCTCCTACCAATGGTGCTAGTTCTGAGAGAATTAGTTTAGATACGGTTTCTAAGTCTCGCTGACCTTGCAGCATTCGGGTAAACTTGGCTAGGTTAGTTTTCAACCAATCTTGCTCAGTATTTTTCTGCGTTGTCTCCCGCAGATTGGCAATCATCTGGTTGATGTTGTCTTTGAGTATTGCTACTTCCCCTAGTGCTTCGACGGCAATTGAACGAGTTAAATCACCTTTAGTTACAGCTGTAGCAACTTCTGCGATCGCCCTTAATTGAGTTGTTAGTGTAGCAGCAAGTTCATTTACATTATCTGTCAAATCTTTCCAAGTCCCAGCCGCGCCAGGTACTCTAGCTTGTCCGCCCAACTTCCCTTCAATTCCCACTTCCCGCGCTACTGTAGTTACCTGATTGGCAAATGTCGCTAGAGTATCAATCATCTCGTTGATTGTCTCTGCCAAGGTTTCAATCTCTCCCTTAGCATCTAACATCAGTTTCCGTTTCAAGTCACCGTTAGCAACCGCCGTTACAACTCTGGCAATACCGCGCACTTGTGCCGTTAAATTACCCGCCATTGAGTTCACGTTGTCCGTTAAATCTTTCCAAGTCCCTGCAACTCCTCTGACGTAAGCTTGCACGCCCAGTTTACCTTCGGTTCCTACCTCACGGGCAACCCTTGTTACTTCTGATGCAAAAGAATTTAGCTGATCCACCATTGTATTAATGGTGTTTTTAAGTTCCTGAATTTCACCTTTCACATCGACAGTGATTTTCTTGGATAAGTCGCCGTTAGCTACCGCCGTGGTAACTTCGGCAATGTTCCGCACTTGCGCCGTCAAACTCCCCGCCATGAAGTTTACGCTGTCGGTTAAATCCTTCCAAGTCCCGGCTACACCTTTAACTTCTGCTTGTACACCTAATTTACCTTCAGTTCCCACCTCACGGGCAACCCTGGTAACTTCTGATGCAAAAGAATTAAGTTGATCCACCATTGTGTTAACGGTGTTTTTCAACTCTAAAATTTCACCTTTGACATCAACGGAGATTTTCTTAGATAAGTCACCATTCGCTACAGCTGTGGTAACGGCGGCAATGTTTCGCACCTGTGCCGTTAAACTTCCCGCCATGAAGTTCACGCTGTCAGTTAAATCTTTCCAAGTTCCAGCCACGCCGCGCACATCTGCTTGTACGCCTAGTTTACCCTCGCTTCCCACTTCCCGCGCCACCCGCGTTACTTCACTTGCAAAGGAGTTGAGTTGATCCACCATTATATTGATGGTATTCTTGAGTTCCAAAATTTCGCCTTTGACGGCAACAGTAATTTTCTTGGATAAGTCACCATTGGCGATCGCAGTTGTCACTTCGGCAATGTTCCGTACCTGTGCCGTCAAGCTTCCCGCCATGAAATTTACGCTGTCGGTTAAATCTTTCCAAGTACCAGCAACGTCTTTCACTTCCGCTTGTACACCCAATTTACCTTCAGTTCCCACCTCACGGGCGACTCGCGTCACTTCACTTGCAAAGGAACTGAGTTGATCCACCATTGTATTAATGGTATTTTTCAACTCCAGAATTTCACCTTTGACATCAACAGTAATTTTTTTAGATAAGTCGCCTGTTGCAACCGCCGTAGTTACTTCGGCAATATTCCGCACCTGTGCCGTTAAACTTCCCGCCATGAAGTTCACGCTATCGGTTAAATCTTTCCAAGTGCCAGCGACACCGCGCACATCGGCTTGCACACCTAATTTACCTTCACTGCCCACTTCGCGCGCAACCCTTGTAACTTCACTTGCAAAGGAACTGAGTTGATCTACCATTATATTAATGGTATTTTTCAGTTCAAAAATTTCACCTCTAACATCGACAGTGATTTTTTTAGATAGATCACCATTTGCGATCGCAGTTGCAACTTCGGCAATATTTCGCACCTGTCCGGTGAGATTTCCCGCCATCAAGTTCACGTTATCAGTCAAATCTTTCCAAGTACCCGCCACTCCTGGGACTTCTGCTTGCACGCCTAACTTCCCTTCAGTTCCCACCTCACGGGCAACTCTTGTTACTTCTGATGCAAAGGAATTCAGTTGATCCACCATTGTGTTGATGGTATTTTTGAGTTCTAGAATTTCACCTTTGACATCGACAGTGATTTTCTTAGATAAGTCGCCATTTGCTACCGCAGTTGTCACTTCGGCAATATTCCGCACTTGCGCCGTCAAGCTTCCCGCCATGAAATTCACGCTATCGGTAAGGTCTTTCCACGTACCTGCTACCCCGCGAACTTCTGCTTGACCACCTAATTTTCCTTCTGCACCCACCTCACGCGCAACCCTTGTTACTTCCGATGCAAAGGAATTGAGTTGATCCACCATGATGTTGACGGTGTTTTTCAACTCTAAAATCTCGCCTTTGACATTGACAGTGATTTTTTTCGATAAGTCACCATTTGCGATCGCAGTGGCAACTTCGGCAATGTTGCGAACTTGTCCGGTGAGATTACCCGCCATTAAGTTAACGTTATCCGTCAAATCTTTCCAAGTGCCAGCTACACCTTGCACTTCGGCTTGAACGCCCAACTTACCTTCGGTTCCCACTTCACGCGCCACCCGCGTTACTTCCGATGCAAAAGAACCAAGTCGATCTACCATCGTGTTAACGATATTAGCAGTTTGGAGAAACTCACCTTGCAGGGGTCTGCCATCAATTTCTGTTGCGATCGTTTGCGATAAGTCACCATTGGCAACTGACCGAATTACCCGAGTAGTTTCAGCTGTTGGTTGAACTAAATCTGTTATCAGAGTATTAACAGAAGTAACACAATCTGACCAAGAACCGCGAACATCTCCGAGAGAGGCGCGATCGGCAATTTTGCCTTCTTTGCCGACAACATTACCAATGCGTTGTAGTTCGGCCGCCATCCGCTCATTCTGATCAATAATATCATTGAGCGTATCAGCTATTTTCCCCGCCACACCAGTATGATCTATGGGCATCCGAGCAGAGAAGTCACCCTGTTTAACAGCATTCAGCGTTCTTAGTAGCTGATTTAAATCTAGATTGTCGCTGTCTCTAGTTAACTGTTCGGTTGCCATAGCCGTATCCTTAATCTTAATCCTTGAAGAATTTTTTGTATTTTTTGCACCCCGTACTTATTTAGAGTACTTTTAGCCAATGCTGATCACAATAGAGAGCAGGGGATAGAAAGTGGGTCAAACTAATTTTTATGGGTGCGAGTGTAAGCAGTTGATAAAGACTGCTAGCTAAATGGTATTGCCGTCGATGTATCTGGCATACCACTTAGCTAATGATAGCTAGTTGGACTATGTTATGCAGCATTAATTGTCGGCGATGCCTAACTTGGGCCAGTAAGCGATCGCACAGTAGAAAACACGATGACGATTAACATTAGCGTGAATTCGATTGCTTATAATAACGCTCTTCCATCACTCTAAGCAGAAGAAAATAAGAAATCCTCAGAATATAAGGTATCTGGAATAGCACCTCGCATTCGATTCATCAATGCAATTAGTGTGAGAAACCCAATCGATAAATGTGAAACTGGAAAGACCCTGAGCCAAGGTTTTAGTAGATTATAGAATATCAAAAGTTGAATGACTGTAGTTTTACTTTTTTAACTTCATCGATAAGCTGTGGCATGGAAAAAGTATTTGCCAAAAAGCCAGGGTTTTTGCCGGGTAAAGAAAACCGAGTTCTTAATTTTGGATAAAGTCGAGCTTCGCTGTAGTGGTGCGTTTAACCCATTTCCAGTTCTGAGTAAAGAAGCCAGATTCCCAACTTCTTTACTCAGCACTACTACCCTAGTCTCTAATCTCTAGTCCCCATCAGCCTAACCAATTAATTGCTGCCAGCTAGCAGGCCCGATAATTCCATCGGCATCTAAACCATTTTGCTTCTGAAAGTTCTTAACTACAACCTCTGTTTGCGGCCCGTAGACGCCATCATTCTCAACACCTAAACGGTATTGTAAGTATCTGACAACTGCACCACCAGCATGGTTTGGTCTAATAATTCGTTTTGCCAAAATTAGATTTATGGCATTCCATGTAGTTGCGTCAGCAATTCCAGTCGGTTTAACTCCGACAATAGTCTGAAATTTTTCTACGGCAGATTTGGTGTTAGCCCCCGTGAAGCCATCTTCCACTAAAGCCTTACCATTTTTATCAGTTATTTTTAGTCTATTTAAGGATTTTTGCAGTCTGAGAATAGTCGCATCTATATTCTCCTCTTCATCTGGTACAGGGTTAATAGGGGCACTTGGCAGTTTACCAGTTAAGCCTTTGACAATTGCATTAGCCATTGCTTCAGGATTAAAAAGATTCATATCTTTTTGCGAATCGAGGAAGCAACATTCTATCAAGATAGCAGGCATATCTGTATTTTTCAGAACAAACAAGTGGGAACCACTTTTAACGCCACGATTAAAAAATCCTAACTTGATGATTTCATCCAATACAGGTTTAGCAATTTTTCTCCCTGTATCACTAGTTGCAAATACTTCTGTGCCATTAGCTTGCTTGTTAAAAGCATTAAAATGAATCGAAACGAAAATATCTACTTTAGTAGCATTAGCTGTAGAACATCTTTTTGAGAGTGAGTCACGGACTGTATTAGCACTACTTGGTCTGCATACTACGACTTCATTTCCTAAAGCTCTTAACTTGGCTATAACTCTATTACCTACATCTAAAGTTAAATTATCTTCGAATTTAATCCCTCTAGCTCCTGTATCTGGTGGACAATTGTGCCCGCTATCAATTCCAAATTTCATTATTTCATCCTCAATTTAATTGTTTTTACACTAGTTCAAAACTCTGATAATTATATAGACAAAGTTTGGTTAATAACTTTGTAAAAATACTTGTTAGCAATGGCTGCATTATTTTCAGCATTCCTACACTATTAGACCAAATAAGTTTTTGTGCGAACCTGAGCAGCAACTTTGATTTGATAAAATCTATTAATTACAAGCTATATTGTCACCAAAAACACAACTATTATAAGTTATCAATATCGAGAATAACCAGTAAATTTTTGCAATAAATTGAAATCTAGCAATTGCCTGCATTATTTAGATAATAACGCTTTCTAAAAGTGGAAAGCCATGACAAGTGTACTTAGTTAGATGCCCAAATCCCTAAACCGAACGCACCCCCTGATGTGAATCTGGGTTTATAAGACCGTAAACCCTTGAAAGACTCTACCCTTGGCTTCCTGTTAACCCTGAGCAGCTTAACACATAATGCTTTACAGTATTAATGAATACGCGTTCGCTTCTAGACACCTGTGCGAGATTTATCAAATAAACTGCTCAAGAAACGAGGCTCAACATGGGATCTTTAAATTTTGTGAAGCTACTGGAGAATTCCATCAATGAACCCGGCTTAGGGTGGACTCTCTGCTTTATAGGGGAAGATCAATCTAGCAAACTTGCAGAACTCACGCAAGAATTGAGAGGAGAATTTTCTGCGACAGGCGATGGAAAAGAGATTTTATCTGGTTTTTCCTATTGGGGAATAGGCCCAACGATCGCCTGGGATCATGCCTGTAACGATCGATTCTATCTCGTGATGAAAGAGAGTATAGAGTCTTTTAGATATCGATGGCATCAAATTAATACAAATAATATCAA